>JAKBCJ010000507.1 GCA_021807975.1 Pseudomonadota bacterium
AGGTAAGCCTCCATCAACGCCTCGGGCCTTAGCTTGCCGTCATCGATCAGGCGGGCTGCCTGGGTCGCTGTCAGGCTGGCGAGGTCTGCCGGAAGGGCATCCGTCATGGCGGGATTCTCCAAATCGGTATCCATCAACACTGACCCGACAACGCCGATGGGTAAATACCGGTATCACGCCACTGGCTTGATCGCCTCGATCATGGCAGAGACGACATGATCCTCGATCCCAAGGCCCGGCGCCCAGCTTGCGATCATCTCCCGGCTTTCCGGTTTGACCGTGACACGGATATCGGTGAAGCCGGCGTTGGCCAGCCAGCCCTCGATCTGGTCAACCGGGGCGGCGCAAGATTGATCACGCAGTTGGAGACGATCACGTCGGCGGTGTTGTCGGCGATCGGCAGATGTTCGATCTCGCCCAGCCGAAACCCGACATTCTCAGCGCCGATCGCGGCGGCGTTCGCGCGGGCCTTGTTCAGCATCTCATGAGTCATATCGACACCGATCGCGCGGCCGGCCACACCGACCTGCTTAGCGGCCAGGAAGCGATCGAACCCCGCGCCGCTGCCCAGATCGACGACCACCTCCCCGGGTTTCATCGCCGCGATCGCCTGCGGATTGCCGCAGCCCGGGCCGAGATTGGCGCCGCCGCCAGTTCCTCGGCGGAATAGCCCATAAGCCGCGATTTTCTGTCAGCGACCTGGGCCGGTGCGGCGCCGCAACAGGACGCAACCGGGGCGCGGCAATCCGATATCTCTCCGGCCGCGATGGAGCCATAGCGCACGCGGACCAGTTCCTTCACGTCGGTCGTTTCCATGGTGTCGTCTCCCTTGCAGGCATTACCGGCGGCAAAATCAGGTCGCCTGGGCTCCGCGATCATACCAACCGCGCGTGCCCATCGCGATGCGAACCACCGACAGCATCACCGGAACCTCCACGAGGACACCCACGACGGTAACCAGCGCTGCGCCAGACTGGAAGCCGAACAGGCTGATGGCCGCCGCCACCGCCAGTTCGAAGAAATTACTGGCACCAATCAGCGCCGACGGCGCCGCCACGCTATGCGGCGAGCCGCACGCTCGATTGAACACATAGGCCAGACCGGCATTCAGATAGACCTGGATGACGATCGGCACCGCCAGCATCAGGATAATCAACGGTTGCCGCAGAATCTGCTCGCCCTGGAAGCCGAACAGCAGAACCAGCGTCGCCAGCAAAGCCACAAGGGAAACCGGATGCAAACGGGTCAGCATGCGGGCCAGGCCGGGCTCTCCGCCGCTCGCCAGCAGCACCCGGCGCCAAATCTGGGCGGCGATCAAAGGCACGACAATATACAGCAGCACCGATAGAAACAGCGTCTCCCACGGCACGCTGATCGCGGACAGTCCCAGCAGTAAACCGACGATCGGGGCGAACGCCACCACCATGATCGCATCGTTCAGCGCCACCTGACTCAGGGTGAAATTCGCGTCGCCATCGGACAGGTTCGACCAGACGAACACCATGGCGGTGCAAGGCGCGGCCGCCAGCAGGATCAGCCCGGCGATATAGCTGTCGATCTGGTCCGCCGGCAGATAGGCGTGAAACACCCCGCGCACGAAAATCCAGCCCAGCAGCGCCATGGAGAACGGCTTGACCAGCCAGTTGATCCCCAGCGTCACCGCGATCCCGCGCCAATGTTTGGTCACGGTGCCGATGGCGGCGAAATCGACCCGCAACAGCATCGGCACGATCATCAGCCAGATCAGCACGGCGACCGGCAGATTGACATTGGCGATGCTCAGCGCACTCAGCGCATGGAACGGCGCGGGTGCGATGCTGCCCAACGCGATACCGGTGGCGATACACAGCGCGACCCACAGCGTCAGGTAGCGTTCGAAAAATCCGATACCGGCGCGCGGGCGTTCCGGGGAGGTGGTGTCGCTCATATTCCGTCCTTAAACCGATGAAGCCGCTGCGCGCCTGGCGGTCGCGACCGCCGGCAGCAGGAAGGTAATCAGCAGGCAAAGTGCCAGCATGACCGCCGAACCCCACAATCCCGCCGCCAGGCCGCCGGCCCGGGTCAGGATACCCGACAGCAGGATACCAGCCAGCCGTCCGGCGGCGTTGGCGGCGTAGTAGAACCCGACATCCTCGGCGGCCTTTTCCGATCCGGCATAAGCCAGGATCAGATAGGAGTGCAGCGAGGAGATCACGGCGAAGACAAATCCGAACACGCACAGCCCAGCCACGACGATCAGGTCCAGATGCGTGCGGGGGCCGAAGCTCAACAGCAGGGCCAGGGTCAGGGGTATAGCCGTCAGAATGGCGCCCCACATCCTGGCCTCTGGCACCTCGCGACTCAGGCCGTCGCTGCTGCGGCGGATCACGCCTGGTGCGATGGCCTGCACCAGCCCGTAGCCGATCGTCCAGATGGCTATGAAACCGGCGACTTCCATATAATGCCAGCCTTGGCTGTACAGAAACACTGGCAGACCGACCACGAACCACACATCGCGGGAGCCGAACAGAAACACCCGGGCCGCGGCCATCAGGTTGATGGACCGGCTTTTGGCGAAGAACTCACGAAACGACCGCGATGCCTTGGCCTTCCCCAAGGTGCGCGGCAGGCTGAATGCAACACTCGCCAGTACCGCCAGCAGCAGCCCCCCCATGCACCACAGCGCGTCGCGAAAGCCCGCTGTTTGCAGCAGCAGCCCGCCCGCGAAAAAGCCGACGCCCTTCATCGCGTTCTTCGACCCGGTGAACCACGCGACCCAGTGGAACAACTGCCCCGAACCGCCCTCGGACGTCGCCTTGATCGCCGATTTCGAGGCGGTCTTCGTCAGGTCCTTGGCGACGCCCGCGATGCCTTGCGCGGCGACAACCCAGGCCACCGACAGACTGCCGTTCCATTCCGGGTTCAAGGCGGACAGCATCGCAAGGCCGGCGATTTGCAGACCAAGGCCGGTCATCAGCATGCGCGGAATTCCGAACCGGGCAGCCAGCCACCCGCCCCCCAGATTGGCGAAGATGCCGGCGGTTTCATACAGCAGAAAAAGAAACGCCAGCATGAACGGCGAGTAACCGAGGCTGTAGAAATGCAGCAGCACCAGCATCCGCAGCGCGCCGTCGGTCAGCGTGAAGCTCCAGTAGCTGGCGGTGACGATCGCGTAGTTCCGCACCCCCGACATCACACGCCAAGCTGCTGGACGATGGACGCGAGATCGACCATGCGGCACGCGTAGCCGACCTCGTTGTCGTACCACGCATAGACTTTCAGCAGGGTCTCATCCGTCACCATGGTGCTGGGTCCATCGACGATGGAGCTGCGGGGGTCGTTTAGATAGTCGGCCGAGACCAGGGGGCGGGCCTCGAAACCAAGGATACCGGCCAACGAACCGGCCGCGGCCTCGCGGAAGCGCGCGTTGATTTCCTCCGCCGTCACCGGGCGCTGCATTTCGAACACGCAGTCGGTCAGGCTGGCATTCAGTAC
>JAKBCJ010000508.1 GCA_021807975.1 Pseudomonadota bacterium
AAGCCGGAACCAGTGCTGCACCTGCCCAGCAACGCCGACGAAGTCGATTCGTTCCGGGTTTTGGTGACCGGGCGCCCGGTCTCTCTGGTCAATGGCTCGCAGCCGATCGAGTTCATTCTGCGCGACACCGCCACCGGTCGCCAGACCGTCTATCGCTCGACGTTCATGGGCCCTCAAGGATACGGAAAATGAATACGTCCGCATGGCGCTGGTTCCCCCATTGGCTGATCGCCTCCATGGGTCTCGTGTTCCTGGTCAACGCCTATATGGTCTATGATGCCTACACGACGTTTCCCGGCGTGGCGGGGCAGGACGGCTTCGACCTGAGTAACGAATACAAGCAGGTGCTGGAGGCGGCCCGGCAACAGGCGGCGCTGGGCTGGCAGGTGGAAGCCGGGATTGGCGACGGCCGGTACCCGACCTTGCGGCTGACCGGCAAGGGCGGTGCGGCCCTGACGGCCGACACGATCGTCGCGAAAGCAGAACGTCCGGTCGGGCCACCAACCACGACGGTGCTGACTTTTCATCGGGTCGGCGAGGGTCGGTACCAGGCGAACGAAGCATTGGCTACCGGACAATGGGACGTGATGTTGAACGTCCAGGCAAATGGCCACGTTTTCAATGCGACCCGGCGCGTGGCCGCGCAGTGATTTCATGAGCGCGGCCGTGTCCCCGATCGCCGCGACCACCGGGATGCCATCCACGGCGTTTCTTGGCGAGCCCGCTGAAGGCAGCCGACCGACGGTTACCGCTGCCTGCGCCCATTGCGGATCGCCCGTCCCGACGGGGCAGGTGTACTGCTGCGCCGGCTGCGCCTCGGCCCGGGACATCATCGAGGGCATGGGTCTTGGCCGCTACTACGCCCAACGCCTGCTGGATGCCGGATCGCGGGCACTGCGACCCGAACCGGCGGAACGATGGGATCTGGCCCGCCACATCGTCGCCAAACCGGACGGCACCAAGGAACTGACCCTGGCCGTTGACGGTCTGCAATGCGGCGCGTGCGTATGGCTGATCGAGTCCGTGCTGGCGAAGGAACCCGCCGTCACCGCCGGGCGCGTGAACATGACGACCCGCCGGCTGCGGCTGGCCTGGAATGGCACCAGCGAGGATGCCGACCGGCTGGTGGGACGGATCGAGACCCTGGGCTATCGGCTGGTGCCGTTCGACGTGCCGGCCCTGGCTGCGGCCCGCGACCGCACCGGACGCATGCTGATGCGCTCGTTGGCCGTTGCCGGGTTCGCCGCCGGCAACACGATGCTGATCTCGGTCGGTATCTGGGCTGGCCAGGGCCACGTTATCGACCCGATCGGGCCGGCGACCATGGCGCTGCTGCACTGGGTATCGGCGCTGATTGCCATGCCCGCCATCGCCTATGCCGGACGGCCGTTCTTCGCATCGGCCTTGGCGGCACTGCGGCAGCGGCACACCAACATGGATGTGCCGGTCAGCCTGGGCGTCTGGCTGGTCACCGGCCTGAGTCTGGTGGAAACCATCCAGGGCCGCGACCACACCTATTTCGACTCCGCCGTCACGCTGCTTTTCTTCCTGCTGGTCGGGCGCGTGCTGGACCACAGGGCGCGCGGGCAGGCGCGGGCCACGGCCGAACAGTTGCTGGCCCTGCGATCGGCGGATGTAGCGGTGTTGCAGCCCGATGGTTCGATACGCCGAGCGGGGCAGGAGCAGGTGACCGAGGGCGACGTGGTGCTGGTGACGAGCGGCGAACGGATCGGCGTGGACGGCATTTTGGCAAGCGGCACCGCCATGCTGGACACCAGTCTGGTGACGGGCGAAAGCGTGCCGGTGGAGGCCACGGCAGGCACCGTTGTCTATGCCGGAACGCTGAACCTGGGCGCCACGCTGACGATCCGCACAACGGCAACGGGCGGCGCGACGTTGCTGGCCGAATGTGTACGGCTGATCGAGGCGGCGGAATCCCGCCGCGGCCGGTTTGTCGTCCTGGCCGATCGGGTCGCCCAACGATACGCCCCCGCCGTCCATTTATGCGCCCTCTTAACCTTCCTGTGGTGGTTTTTCGCCATGGGCGCGCCAGCAGAACAGGCGTTGCTGACCGCGAGCGCGGTACTGATCATCACCTGCCCCTGCGCACTCGCACTCGCGGTCCCGGCCGTACAGGTCATCGCGACCAGCCGCCTGTTCCGCGGCGGCATGCTGCTGAAATCCCCCACGGCGCTGGAACGGCTGGCAGATGTCGATACTGTCGTGTTCGATAAAACCGGCACATTGACCGACCCCCTGCCCGGTTTGTGCGGCTGCCCTGACCCGGCCGCTCTGCGAGAGGCAGCATCGATCGCGGTTTCCAGCCGCCATCCGCTGGCCCGGGCGCTGGTGTCGGCCGCCGGTTCGGTGGTGCCTGCCGAAGGGGTGGTGGAACATCCAGGTCAAGGTCTGGCGGCAGGCGACGTGCGGTTGGGCAGCAGAGCCTTCTGCGGGGTGGCGGAGGGTATGGCGGATGGGCCTGAAATATGGCTGTGCCGCCCCGGACAAGCACCGGTTCGCTTCCGCTTCGACGAACGCCCGCGTCTGGATGCCGCCGAGATCGTCGGGCGCTTGCGCAACATGGGCCTGGCGGTGAAGCTGATCTCCGGCGACCGAACCGAACAGGTGCAACGCATCGCGGACCAGCTTGGGATCGACGACTGGCAGGCGGGATGCACCCCGGTCGATAAGGTCGCCGCCATCGAGGCTTTGGCCAAACAGGGCCGCAAGGTGCTGATGGTGGGGGATGGAATCAACGACAGCCCTGCGCTGGCCGCCGCGTCGGTGTCCGCATCTCCTGCCACGGCCGCGGATGTCAGCCAGACCGTCGCCGATCTGGTGTTCCAAGGCACCAAACTCGAACCCATCCTCATCGCGCTCCGCACCGCTCGGCGGGCGAAATCCGTCATGCGGCAGAACCTGGCGTTGTCGATCGGCTATAACATCGCGATGGTGCCGCTGGCAGCCGCCGGGCTGGTCACGCCCTGGCTGGCGGCAGCGGCGATGTCCAGTTCCTCGCTCGTGGTCATGGTCAACAGCCTGCGCCTGCATCGGGAGGCAAAACAATGACCATCATTCTGTTTCTGCTGGTCATCAGCCTGACGATCGCCGCGGGCGGGCTGTGGTTCTTCCTGTGGTCGCTGCGGTCGGGGCAGTACGACGACATGGACGGCGCCGCGAACCGGATCCTGTTCGACGATCCGAACGACGCGCCAGCCAGGAAAAAGATACCGGCCCGGGCGGTTCGGTAACTGGCCGGGCCGGCGCGGTCAGCCGTTCAACTGCCGGCCCAGCGCGTGCATCGCCTGATAGCACGGCAACACCTGGGCCACGCTGGCATTCGGTTCGCGCTTTTCGCGGATCGCGGCGATGAACTCGCGGTCTTGCAATTCGATTCCGTTCATCGAGACATCGACCTTCGACACGTCGATCGGTTCTTCCTTTCCCGTGAACAGATCGTCATAGC
>JAKBCJ010000509.1 GCA_021807975.1 Pseudomonadota bacterium
AGGCAACACCGATCGCCAGCCGCCGATAGACCAAATCGCGGTAAACCCGGTGATGGTCCTTGCCCCAGGGCAGCCGGCCGGCCGCCGCGCTGGTGATCGCCTCATTCACCACCCCCGTACCGCGGCTGAATTGCAGCATGTAGCCGCGGACGAAATCGCGCGACGGGTCGGTTTCGTAGAACTGCTTGCTCCACAGGCTGGTGATCGGCGCGCGGTCGCCGTCCACCCGCTCGTTCGCATAGCCGACCACCATCGGCCACGGATGCATCATCAGGTTCTTGCCGACCAGTCCGCTGGAGTTGGCCAAACCGTTGGGAAACCGCGACGACGCCGAGTTCAGCAGCAGACGCGGGGTGCCGACCCCGTTGCAGGCCAGAACGACGACTTCGGCCGGCTGGAAATGCTCGATCCCATCGGCGTCGTAGTAAATCGCACCCGACGCCATGCCATGTTCGTTCGTCACGATCTCCCGCACCCGGCAGCGCGTTCGCAATTCCACCCCCGCACGAAGCGCATGCGGCCAATAGGTGATGTCCGTGCTGGCTTTCGCCCCCTGCGCGCACCCCGGGGTGCAGTGCCCAAGGTTGATGCAGGGCGCACGGCCCTCGTATTCGGCCGTTGCCACCGTGGTATCGGACGGCCACCAGTGCCAGCCCAGCGCGTTCATCGCCCGGGCATAGCGCGTTCCCGTCTTGCCCAGCGGCACCGGCGGCATCGCGGGGTTGCGCGGCGGAACCCCGGGATCGCCGGCAAGGCCGGAAACACCCATCATCCGGTCGTTCTCGGCGTAGAACGGCTCCAGTGTACGGTAGTCGATCGGCCAGTCGTCGGCGACGCCATCCAACGACCGGACACGGAAGTCCGATGGATGCATCCGCGGCCAGTGTGCCGTATAGATAATCGTCCCGCCGCCAACCGCGTTGAAGTTGGCGACCTTCATGATGGAGGCATCGTCGTTCACCGGGTAATCGGTCACCCGGCCGCGCTTGTTCGGGCTGATATCGAAATCCCCGTACCGCCGCGCCTCCCAATCCCGTCCGTTGCTCGGAAATTCCGACGGCTTGATCCAATCGCCCTGTTCCAGGCACAGGATACGCATTTTCGTCTCGGCCAGGCTGTAGGCGACAGCCGCGCCCGACGCGCCGGAACCGATGATAAGGACATCGACAATTTCGTTCATGGTGCTTCCCGCCAAAGTTTCGGGCGGGCGCGAACCGGGTCCAGCAGCGACCAGTCCCCTTGTTCCAAAATATGACCGAGCGGAAACGGCGGCCGCGGCTCCAGCCCCAGCGAGCGGATCACCCGGTCGTCGCGGTAGTAACATTGCAGAATAACCCGGCCCAGCGTGGCAACGGCCGAACCGGCTTCAGCAAGCAGCGCGGCTGCCGCCTGATCCGGGGCGCCGTCACCGCACAAATCGGCAAACCTGCCCAGCGCGGCGCGCACCTGGCTACGGTCGCGGCCCAGCGAGCCCAGCATATCGGCGAAAATCGCCGCATCGTCCGCTCCGGGCACCCCGAATTCCTCGCTGGCCGGGATCATGATGCCGGCCAGCAACCGCAGATCACGGATTTCCGCGGCGGTCAGATCTGTATCGGACATGGCCGAAGGCTAGTCCCGCTTGTAACGGTAATGGAACCGGTCGCCATCCGACGTCACCAGACCAACGGTCGGCGATGGGAAATGGATCGGCATCAGCAGTGTCCCGGTATCCGCGACCGAACCCAGGAAACGCCGCCGAGACGCCGCGGCCTGTTTCGGATCCCAATCCACCCCCGGACACCAGTCCGGCTCCCGGCACTGGATTGCGTGGTGCATCATATCGCCGGTCACGATCGCCTTTTGTCCGCGGGAATGGATGTTCACGCAGCAATGGCACGGCGAATGGCCGGGCGTCGGCGTCAGGGTGATGGTGTCGTCCAGGGCATAATCGTCGTCCACCAGCAGCGCCTGGCCCGCCTCCACGATCGGCAGGCAGTTGTCGCGGAATACCGTACCCGGCGGGTTGTTGCCCTTGGCATGCTCAGCCTCCCACACCGCGTATTCGCGCTTGTGGAAGACATATTTGGCGTTCGGGAAGGTTGGCACCCAGCGCCCGTTCCGCAGCGTCGTGTTCCAGCCGGTATGGTCGATGTGCAGATGGGTGCAAAATACATAGTCGATGGACTCGTATGCGACGCCCAGCGCAAACAGTTCGTTGCGCCACCGCTCCTTGCCGGGAAAATCGAACGGCGGCGGATGACCCTTGTCCTCGCCGGTGCAGGTATCCACCAGAATGGTGTGATGGCGGGAGCGGACGACGAAAGTCTGATAGGTCGTCACCATCAGGCCCAGCGCCGGATCGAACACCTCGGGTTCCATCGACGGCAGGTGGCGGTTCCAGACCGCCGCATCGTACATCGGAAAGAACTGTTCCGGGCGCCGCCACGGGCCTTCCCGTTCAATCACCGCGTCGATTGTGATGTCACCGATCCTGATCTGCCGCATGGTTGCTTCCCCCGTTCCCCGGCCAGGATAACGCGATCCATCGGCGAAAGGAAATTTGGCGCGGACAGCCCGGGCCGCTTGCTGTAGAAACGCGATTCTACCGATTCAGGAAACAGGTAATGATAAAGTTCTACTATAATCTGGCGCCCAACCCGATGAAAATAGCACTGTGCCTGGAAGAAATGGGCCTGGCCTACGAACCGGTGCCGGTCGATACCCGAAAGGGCGAACAACATCAGCCGGCGTTCCTGGCGATCAATCCCAACGCGAAACTGCCCGCGATCGTCGATGGCGACGCCACGGTGTTCGACAGTAACGCCATACTGCTGTACCTGGCGGAAAAGACCGGCCAGTTCCTGCCCGGCAACACCCCGGCGGAACGCGGCGCGCTGCTGTCGTGGATGATGTTCGTTGCCTCCGGCATCGGGCCGTATTCGGGGCAGTCCGTTCACTTCAGGAACGTCGCGCCGGAGCCGAAGGAATACGCGGTCAACCGGTACGTCTTCGAAGCACAACGTCATTGGGGCATTCTCGATGACCGGCTGTCACGGAATCGTTTCATGCTGGGCGATACCTACACGATCGTCGATATGGCGGTGTGGGGCTGGTCGCGCCTCCTCGGTGTCGTTCTCGGATCGGATTCCGTAACGATGTTTCCGAATGTGCAGCGTCACCTTGCGGAAATCGGCGCCCGTCCGGCCGCCGGCAGGGCGCTGGCACTGAAGGACCGGCACGCATTCAAGGCCGACATGGACGACGCCGCCCGAATCGCCATGTTCCCGCATCTCGCCAAAAAGGTCATCTGATCCGTCAGCCCCGGCGGGCGGGCCGGGCCGCGCACAGCGGACTTGATTCGCCCGCCTAAAGGCGCATCGTTGCCGGCAATGAAAACCGGAGAAGGGACGAAGCGATGCCGATAATCGACGCCCAGGTGCATGCGTATGAGCGGGACCGCCCGGAACGCCCGTGG
>JAKBCJ010000510.1 GCA_021807975.1 Pseudomonadota bacterium
GTTCACCCATTGCTGCTGCAACTTGTAGTTGGTCCCGTTCAGGTTGATGTTGGCCTGAGACCCGTTGGCAACGGTGTAGAGAGAGGTGCCGAAGTTGAAATTGCACATGTCGCCGTTTTCGTAGCCACCGGTGTTGCCGGTACCGGTTGGTGAGACGCTGTCCCACCACGCGTTCCCGAGGGGGTCGGTGATCGTCTCAAACGTTTCGTGCGCGATAATGCTGGCCATGGAGTCGGCGGAGCCATTGTTGTTCGGACTAGTGCTCTGGTACCCGCACGCGCTGCTGGTGGGATCGCCGATCAGGCCGTATTGAATGCCGAGGGAGGTACCGCCGATGTTGTTGGAGTAATGCCAGCCGCAGAACGTGGACTGAAATCCGCTGACGGCGACGGTGGAATAGGTCAGCACGTCAAAGATGGAATTGGCGCTGGAGGCGCCCGCAAACGCACCGGCGTTCAATGCGTCCACGACGATCTGTGCGATGGAATTGGAGGTTGTTGCGCCCGGCGTTCCGTTGAGGCTGGTGCCGACACCGTTGTAGATCGCGGTGTTCTGAGTATTGGATATGAAATAGGATCCGCCATAGCCGATCTGGTTGCTGAACGCCGGATAGGCCCCGGTGGTGCTGTCATAAGATGACAGGATATTCATATACGCGGAGCCGCTAAGATTGTTGATGAACTGCGGCAGGATCGTCGTCGCTGTGTTGCTGCCCCAGTTCCCATACCAGATGAAATACACGTTGTTGGGCCCGCTCATCACCGGGCCGCCATTGTAGATTGGTGACGCCTTCGCGGGTTGAGCGGCCGCCAGAATCCCGCCCAGGAACAGAAACGGCAGCAAATTGTTAGGGCGCATCGTGGATGCAAGTCTCTCTGTTCCCGGCGCCGTAGCCCAGGGGGTTGTCAAAAATGATTTTTTGATAGCGTAAATAGATATCCAGTTCAATCCCCCTGTCGCGGCCGCACTACCAGCCGCTTAGTCGTCCGGCTCGCAGAGCTGGGGGAACTACCGACGTCCGGTCGGAGCTGAGGCGACCGGCTGAACGACGGCGGTGATCGCTGGCGTCGAGCGACTCGCAGTCGCGCCTGCATCGCGGGGTGGATGGTCCCGATTTTCGGGTGGAACGCTGATGCGGACGCCGTTCCGCTGGTGGTGAACCGGCGGGCCGGCGCGTCCGCGTAACCAAAAAATTCGCTGATCAGTGCGTATCAATCCCGCCGACGGTTCAGGGGTTTAGCTGGTATCGCCCCACTGTTCCGGCAGCAGGCCGTTCTTCAGCGTCCCGTCCTGATTCAGCATATCAGGCGACACGGAATCTGGGGTCGCACCCTCTTGCTGAAGCTGCTTGATCAACGCTGGGGTCATTTGGGCGGGCGGCTGGCTGCCAGGATTCGAGGCTGAACAGCCTGCGATTCCAAATGCTATAACGGCCATAACCACCGCGCGAGAAACGATCTGCTGTTTGGTTCCGGCGTAAATCATAATCCCGCCTCCAGGTAACAAGATTAACTTATGTCATCCCGGCGTTTGCTGAAAGCGGCGGGAACATTAATGTTTTTGTTAATGAATCTTTTGCACCGCGGCACGGCTTGCCGCCAGCGCGTTGGCCAGTTCGATGGCTGCCAGCAGGCTGGTCGCGTCCGCCACGCCCTGGCCGGCGATATCGAATGCCGTGCCGTGATCGGGTGAGGTCCGCACGATCGGCAGCCCCAGCGTCACGTTCACGCCGTGGTCCATATCCAGCGTTTTCAGCGGGATCAGAGCCTGATCGTGATACATGCAGATCGCGACGTCATAACGGGTTCGGGCGGCGGCGGTGAACATCGTGTCGGGCGGCCAGGGGCCGGACACGTTGATGCCCTCGGCCCGCAGCGTGTCGATGGCGGGCTGCACGACGGTGGTTTCCTCGGTCCCCAGCGCGCCTTGCTCCCCGGCATGCGGGTTCAGCCCGGCGATGGCCAGCCGTGGGTCGGCGATGCCGAAATCCCGGCGCAGGGCGGCGGCGGTGGTGCGGGACGCGGCGACGATCATGTCGGTGGTCAGCATCGCGATCGAATCCCGCAGCGAGGCATGCACCGTGACCGGCACCACGCGCAGCATCGGGCTGGCGAGCATCATGATTTGCTGGCCGGCGGCCCCGGTCAGTGCGGCCAGGAATTCGGTATGGCCCGGATAGGCAAATCCGGCTTGATACAGTGCGGCCTTGTTGATGGGGTTGGTGACGACGCCGCCGACCTCGCCGGCCAAGGCCAGTTTGGTCGCCTGTTCGATGGAGGCAACGACTGCCTTGGCGTTCAACCCGTCCGGTTTGCCCGGCACCGGATCGACGGCCAGCTTCATGGGCAGAACCGGAAGGGCGGCGCGGAAGACGTGGCCGGCTTCGGCGGCGTTCGCGACCACCTGGACCGGCACGGCCAGACCCGTGGTCGCCGCCAGACGCTGAAGCCGGAGCGGATCGTCCAGCGCGACGAAGGTCACGCCGGTTTGGCGCAGGGCCAGCCAGGCTCGCAGTGAAATCTCCCCGCCGATCCCGGCGGGATCCCCCATCGTCAGCGCGAGCGGCTTCATCGTTCAGATATGCAGTGCCCGGCCGTCGGCTGCCAGGGCTGCTTCCTTCACAGCCTCGCTGAGGGTCGGGTGCGCGTGGCAGATGCGGCCGACGTCCTCGGCCGAGGCGCCGAATTCGATGGCGGTGGTCAGTTCGGCGATCAACGTGCCGGCGTCGGGGCCGATGACATGCGCGCCCAGCAGGCGGTCGGTGGCTTTGTCCGCCAGGATTTTGACGAACCCGTCCGTATCGCCCATTGCCCGTGCGCGGCCGTTGGCGGTGAAGGGGAATTTGCCAATCGTGTAGGCGATGCCGGCGGCCTTCAGTTCATCCTCGGTCTTGCCGACCGAGGCGACCTCCGGCCATGTATAAACCACGCCGGGGATCGCGTCGTAGTTTACGTGGCCCGCCTGGCCGGCCAGGATTTCGGCGATGGCCACGCCTTCGTCCTCGCCCTTGTGGGCCAGCATCGGGCCGGCGATCACGTCGCCGATGGCGTAGATGCCGGGGACGTTGGTCGCGTAGTGGTGATCGACCTTGACCCGCTTGCGGTCGTCCAGTTCGACGCCGGCTTCCGCCAGCCCCAGACCTTCGGTGAAGGGCCGGCGGCCGATCGCGACCAGCACGATGTCGGCTTTGATTGTCTCGGCGTCGCCGCCCTTGACGGGTTCGATGGTCAGGCTGACGCCGTCAGCGCCGGCGGTTGCGCCGGTTACCTTGGCGCCCAGGCGGAACTTGATGCCTTGTTTCTGCAGGATGCGCTGGAACGCGGTCGCGATTTCGGTGTCCATGCCGGGCACGATGCGGTCGAGGAATTCCACCACCGTGACTTCGGCGCCCAGACGCTTCCAGACGCTGCCCAGTTCCAGGCCAATCACGCCGCCGCCGACGACGATCAGAT
>JAKBCJ010000511.1 GCA_021807975.1 Pseudomonadota bacterium
CCGCCCGACCGAGGACAACGGCGCCATCCGGCGGCGGCGGTTCTGCGGCAACTGCGGGCAGCGTTTCACCACGATCGAGCGCGTGCAGTTGCGCGAACTGACCGTGGTGAAAACCGACGGCCGGCGGGTGCCGTTCGACCGGGACAAGCTGGCGCGCTCCATCCGTGTGTCGATGCGTAAACGGCCGATCCAGGAGGAGCGGATCGAACGGATCGTCAACTCCGTGGTGCGGCAGTTGGAAGCGTCCGGCGACAGCGACATCCCCAGCAAGCAGATCGGCGAACTGGTGATGGATACGCTTAAAGAACTGGACAAGGTTGCCTATGTACGGTTCGCCAGCGTTTACCGGAATTTCCGGGAGGCCAAGGATTTCGAGGAATTCGTCGGCGGGCTGGGGCCGGTACCGGAGGAGTAGTGACGTCCGACCTGGTATTCTCATTGGCGCCGTGGAGGGACTTGCGTCGTCCCGTCGTGGGGGGGCTAGCGGTATCCCGTTATCGTCGGGCTGCGGTTTCCCGCTGTCACCGGGCTGGCTTTTCCCGTCATGGCCGGGCGTGTCCCGGCCATCCGCGCTTCGACGGTTCGTGCGAAGATGGCCGGGACACGCCCGGCCATGACGAGGAGGCAGCGCCGGGCGGCGGCGACACAGCAATGGGCCGAAACATTGGGCATCACCCAACCAACCCGCACCCCGCCTATGACCGCTGACGACCTTCCGCATATGCGTGCCGCCCTCGCCCTCGCGCGGCGGGGGCTTGGCACGACCTGGCCGAACCCCTCTGTCGGGTGCGTCATCGTCCGCGATGGCCGCGTGGTCGGACGGGGTTTCACCCAGCCGGGGGGCCGGCCGCATGCCGAACCGGTGGCACTGGCGATGGCCGGGGATCAAGCGAAAGGCGCCACCGCCTATGTCACGCTGGAGCCGTGCTGCCACTGGGGCCGCTCCCCGCCATGCACCGACGCGCTGATAGCCGCGGGGGTCGCCCGCGTGGTTGCCGCCACGGCAGACCCGGATGACCGCGTCAACGGCCAGGGGCTGGATAGACTGGAAGCCGCCGGTATCGCCGTCGAATCCGGCCTGCTGGAGGCCGAAGCACGCGATATCCTGATCGGCTTCAGTACCCGCGTCGCCCTGGGCCGCCCTATGGTGACGCTGAAGCTGGCCTCCACGCTCGACGGGCGCATCGCCACCCATAGCGGCGAAAGCCAATGGATCACCGGCACACCGGCACGCCGCCTCGGCCATGCCATGCGCGGCCGGCACGATGCGGTCATGGTCGGCGTCGGCACCGTGCTGGCCGACAATCCCGATCTGACCTGCCGCATTCCCGGCTTCCGCCCAACGCCCAATGTCCGGGTCATCGCCGACAGCCATCTGCGCACGCCGCTGACCTCCCGCCTGATGGCGACCGCGGCGCAGGTTCCCACCTGGTTCCTGATGCGCGAGGGCACCAACCTCGCCCGCGAGGATGCCTTCACGGGTATTGGCGCGAAGCTGCTGAAAATCCCCGGCGGATCGGCGGGCGTGAACATCGAGGCGGCCATGCGGGCCCTGGGCGAGGCCGGCCTGACCCGCCTGCTGGTGGAAGGCGGCGGCCAGCTCGCCGCGGCCCTGCTGCGCGCCGATCTTGTCGATCGCATCGCCTGGTTCCATGCTCCTTCGGTCATGGGCGGCGACGGCTGGCCCGCCGTTCAGGCGTTCGGCGTGGAGCGGCTTCAGGCCATGCCAAGGTTTCGAAGGGATTGCGAAACTGTTATCGGCGACGACATGTTGAGCGAATACACAAGGCAACGATCATGTTCACCGGCATCATAACCGCCCTCGGGCACATCAAGTCGCTCGACCCGATCGGCGACGGGCGCGACATGCGCCTTGTGATCGAAACCCCGCCGGCATTCCTCGCCGACCCGCCGGTCGCGCTGGGCGCATCGATCGCCTGCTCCGGCTGCTGCCTGACAGCCGTGGACTTCGGCACCGACTGGTTCGCGGTTGATGCCTCGGCGGAAACGCTGGCCCACACCAAGCTGGGAAGCTGGGCCGTCGGATCGCGCGTGAACCTGGAACGGTCGTTGCGGGTAGGCGACGAACTGGGCGGCCACCTCGTCTCCGGCCATGTGGACGGGGTGGGAACCGCTGTTTCCGCAACCCCGGAAAATGCCTCCACCCGCTGGGTCTTCCGTGTTCCGGCCGACATTTCCCGCTTCATCGCCGTCAAGGGCAGCGTCGCCGTGGACGGCGTATCGTTGACTGTGAACGAGGTGCGGGGCGATACCTTCGGCGTGAACATCATTCCCCACACAGCCTCGGTCACCGGATTCGGAACCCTGCAGCCGAACGACCCCGTGAATATCGAGATCGACACCCTCGCGCGCTACGTCGCTCGCCTGGCGGAGACCGCGTAATGGAAAACCTGAACGAGACGTTCGTCACCACCGAACTGTCCAAATACCTGTGTTCGGCCGAGGAGCTGATCGAAGAAGCCCGCAACGGCCGCATGTTCATCCTGGTCGATGATGAAGACCGCGAAAACGAGGGCGATCTTGTCATCCCCGCCCAGTTCGCCACCCCCGATGCCATCAACTTCATGGCTCGGCATGCCCGCGGCCTGATCTGCCTGGCCCTGACCCGCCACCGGGTGGAGGCGCTGGATCTGCCGCTGATGAGCCAGCATAACGGCACACGGCACCAGACCGCGTTCACCGTGTCGATCGAGGCGCGGGAGGGTGTGACCACCGGCATTTCCGCCGCCGATCGCGCCAAGACCATCGCGGTGGCGATCAACCCCGACAGCACGCGCAACGACATCACCACGCCAGGGCATGTGTTCCCGCTGCTGGCCAGGGAAGGCGGAACGCTGGTTCGGGCGGGGCATACCGAAGCGTCGGTGGATATTGCCCGCAAGGCCGGGCTGAACCCGTCCGCGGTGATCTGCGAGATCATGAACGAAGACGGCACCATGGCCCGGCTGCCGGATCTGGTGACTTTCGCGCAGCATCACAACCTCAAACTGGGCACCATCGCCGACCTGATCGCCCACCGCCGCCTCACCGAACGGTTGGTACGCAAGGTGGAGGAAGGGTCTTACGCTCACCCGGCCGGCGGCGACTGGCGCGCGGTGGTGTATGCCAACACCGTCGAATACCAAGAGCATCTGGCGCTGGTGAAGGGCGACATCACCACGGGCGAGCCGGTGCTGGTGCGGATGCACGCGGTCGATCTGCTGGACGATATGACCGGCTCGCCGCACTGGATCGCCTTGCATAACGCCATGCACATGATCAGCAACGCCGGGCGCGGCATCCTGGTGCTGATTCGCGAACACCGGCCCACCGCGCTGGCCGAACGGGTCCGTTTGCTGGCCGAGGGGGCGCCGCGCCCTGAACGGGAGCTGCGCGATTACGGTATTGGCGCGCAGATCCTGCTGGACCTGGGGGTCAAAAATATGATCC
>JAKBCJ010000512.1 GCA_021807975.1 Pseudomonadota bacterium
GCTGCCACCGTGGAGATCGCCAGCGGTATGACCAAAAGCGGCATGAAGATGCGCCGGGACAGCCAGAACAAAAAATCCGCCCGCGCTGAGGGGTGTCGAAAGATTTCGGCTGGCAGGACATGTCGGGTGAAGTCCCGGAAGGACCACCCCTCGGGCGAGGCGCGCATAAAGGTAACTACCGCCGCGAACAGCACCGTTGCCCAAACCAGGGCCAGGGTGATTCCGGTTTCCCCGGTGAGATGCTCTTGCGCCAGAAGCCAGAAGCGATGGATCGCGCCGTCCATGGTCAATGCACACTCTCCTGAATCGACGGCACCCCGGTAACCCGCGTGCCGAGATGTTCGGCAAGCCGCACTGCCATCGCAACGATGGTCAGCGTGGGATTGGCCTGGCTGGAGGTCGGGAATACGGCGCTGCCGGCGATGTGGAGGTTGTTGAGGCCGAACACCTTGCCATGCCGGTCCACGACGCCCGACCGGGCGGTGGCACCCATGCGGGCGGTGCCGATGTGATGGCCGCCATAGGCGCCGTCCCGGCGAACCACGGTTTCGATATCGCGTTCACCGGCCGCAAGGGTCAATTGCCCGATCGCCTGATCCGCGAGTTCCCGACCGAGCAGATCGAACGACTTCGCGACTGTTTCCACGTCCTGCCGGCAATACCGCCAGTCCACCCGGAGTTGGCGGTTTCCGAAACGATCCAGGGCGCTGCCAAGCCCGATACGGCTGTCAGGGTTGGGCGCCTGTTCGGCATGAAAGTCGAGGCTGAACAGGTTGGTGCGGGGCCGAACGATAATCGAAGGGAATTTGCGATCCGCCAGGATGCGGGCCTTCACCCAGTGCAGCAAAAACCGGGCGGTCGATGGCGAGTCGAGGGCCGCGTTCAACCCGTGGCGAAGCCAGGTTCCGGCGCTGAGCGGCACATCGCTGACCACGCGCTTGGCATATTCGTAGCTGATGAAGCGTTGCGCCAGGAAAATGGCCGACAGCGGGCCGGTGCCATGCGCGGGGTCCGCGATCCGGGGGTGATGCAGGCGGAACACCGCATTGCTCAGGCCCATCGACGCCTGTGTTGCGGGGCGCAGGGCGATGCGGCGGCGGCAATAGGTTCCATCCGCGGCCAGATCGTATCCGTGCCAGACGGTGTCCGCGGCACCGTTCACCCGAAGGCTGCCGATCGTTCCGGCGACGTGACACATATAGAACCGTCCGACCAGATCGTTGGCGTTGCCGATGCCGCCAGCGTGAACGTCGTCCGAGGTCAGCAGCAGCCTGGGCGTTTCCATCCCGCCCATCGCAAGGACGAACTGGTCGGCGACAGCGGAAAAAGTGGTGTCCCGGCCGTTGCAGACATCCAGGGCCTCGATGCGGCTGCCATCGCGCGCCGCACGCAGGCGGGTTGCGGTCGCCGGTAAGAGCACGCGCAGATTCGGAGTCGAACGCAACCGATCCTTGTAGCGGCTGCCGAAGTCCGTTGGGCAACTGAACCGTTCTATTCCGTTGGTGTCGAAATGCAGCGGGGAAAAGCCGCGCAACAGCGCGCGCATCCCGTTCGGTACGGCCAGGCGGGCATCATATTCGTATTCACCCGCCTCGCACCACGCATTCGCGGCGGCGTAGTGGCGCTCCACCTCGTCATACCCGATTGGCCACCCGGAATGGTCGATCCACCGCCTGGCTTCGAAGTCGATCGGATCGAAAGGAACGCACCGCCCGCCCCAGATCGAGGTACCGCCGCCCAGCACGCGCTGCCGGTAGGTGTCCGGCGGACTGTGTAACGATCCCTCGGCAATCTCGCCCATGTTCAGGGCACGGGCCCGCTCGGTGGGCGCCTCGCCGCCGGATTCCAGCAACAGGATGCTCCGCCCGGTCTTGGCCAGTTCCAACGCCAGGACGATCCCGGCGGGGCCGCCGCCGACGATGCAGATGTCGGCATGCACCGTCGAACCCCGGACGATATCGTCCGCGCTGTGGATCATCGCCGGCCCTCCTCAACGGGGGGCCATCCGACCCGCTGCCTCGCTCCACCGCGCGGCGTCAGAGCTGCATAAACCGATCCAACCGCCCGGGCGAATGCCTCCATGGTGAACAGCCGTTCGTACAAGGCCGCACCCGCGTCCGACAGGGCGGCGCCCAGCGCGGGATCGCTGGTCAGTGTCAGGACAGCCGCCGCGATGCCGGCCTGATCCCCTGGTGTGACGAAAAGTGCAGTGCGCCGGTCTTCCAGAACTTCAGGGATCGAGCCAACCGGCGTGCAGATCACGGGCGTGCGGGACGCCAGTGCCTCCAGGATGACAAGCGGCAGGCCTTCGTCGTAGGCGGGCAGGATCAGCGCGTCGGACTCCACCATCAGCGCCCGCGTGGCGTCCTGGCTTAGCCAGCCGGTGAAGCGGGCCCGATCGGCGATGCCCAGATCCGCCGCCAGTGTCCGATAGGTTTCGACCGGTCCGCCGCCCGCGATCGTCAGCTCGATCCGATGCGCGCGAAGGCTTGCGAAGGCGCGCAACAGATCGGATACACCCTTGCGCTCCAGCAGGTTGCCCACAAACAGCAGCCGGAATGGAGCATCGGGTTGGGGCGTGCGGGGTTTGGCCACGGTCGCCGGCACCCCGTTGTAGATAATGCCGATCCGGTTTGGATCGACGCCGAACGTATTCATCGCCCAGCGCCGCCAGACCTCCCCGAGGACCACGCACCGATCGGCGCCGCGGAACATCCAGCGCAACAAGCCGCGTCCCGTGCCGCCCATCGAGTCGTGAAACTGAACGATCTGCGCGGCATGCAGATGCAGCAGCACCCGCCCGCCCGCCAGCTTCGTGGCGGCGAGCAGCACGGCCTTCCGGTACACGCTGCCGCGTTCGGCCAGATTCAGGTGAACCACCGCGAGCCTGCCGCGTGCGGCCTCTAGAAATATCCGTCCCACCGCGGCGGCCAGAAACAGCGGGGACAGGGCAAGGTGGCCACCGCCGCGCGATTCCAGGCGCATCAGGTCGAACTGGCCCGATGGGTCATGCTCCAGCGACGCCAGATATTCCATGATGCTGCCCATCCCGCCGCCGACCTGCCCGTACGGACATGCCAGGAAAACCGTCCGCCGCGCGCTCATACCACCGCCAGCTCCCGCTTCGTCCGATTCTCCCGGAGAACGGCAGCGATCATTTGCTCCGGTGGGGTGCGATGGAGCCACAACGCCGATTGCGCGGCCCCGCTGTCGATCCGGATGTCCTGGCGGAACAAGGCGGCTAACGACGGCGTGATCGCCTCGGTCCACGCGGCCTTGACCGCTTTCGCCGCGACGCGCCGGAACGGTGCGAGAATCCTGGTTTCGATCCGCAACCTCCGTCCGGGTATGCGCCGGATCGGCGTGGCGCCCAGGGCTTTGCCGAACGCCATCAGGAACTGGTTCCATGTCAGGTCGGCCCGACTGGAAATGTTGAATGTCCGCCCCGAG
>JAKBCJ010000513.1 GCA_021807975.1 Pseudomonadota bacterium
GACCGGCCGCGCTGGCGGTTCCGGCGTCCGATCCTCTCACTGCGCCGGACGCTTGCCCGTCCGCAGGCTCGTGCCGAACGTCCGATGCCGGATGGGTCCTGGCAGCAGAAAACACAGACACCGTCGCATGAAGCCATGCGCCCACTTGTGCCGCGGCGCGGGCTTTGAGGGCGTCACCGCGCTCCGTTGGCTCAATTGGCGGCAGGGCCTAGGCGCGCGCGTCCGCCAGGATCATCCGCGACGCCTTCTCCCCGATCATGATCGACGGCGCGTTCGTGTTGCCTGACGTCAGCGTGGGCATGATCGACGCGTCCGCCACACGCAGTCCCTGCATCCCATGCACCCGTAACTGGTCGTCCACCACCGCCATCGGGTCGGACCCCATTTTGCAGGTTCCAACCGGATGATAGGTCGTCTCCGCGTTGTGCTTAACCCAATCGAGCAGTTCGTCGTCCGAATCGATGTTAATGCCCGGTGCGATCTCATCCGTCGCGATGTTCTTCATGGACGGCGCGGTCATGATCCGCCGGGTGATCCGCATCGCCTCCAGCGTCACCTCCTGATCCAGGCGGGCGCTGAGGAAGTTGAAACGAATGGCCGGCGGGCGGTTGGGCGAAGCGGAGGAGACATGAATGCTGCCGGTGCTTTCCGACCGCAGGATATTGGTGATCGCGGTCACGCCGGAGTCCGGATGAAGCTTGAAGTTCGCCCCGGCCAGGAACGGTATCCACGAAATCGCCGCATCCGGGGCGTCCAGCCCCGCCCGTGTCCGCACATAGGCCCTGATCGGCGAGGCCGGCAGCCCAAGAAGGCCCTTGTTGGTCAGCGCGTATTTCAACGCCTGCCACACCAGCTTCACGCCGCGTCCATGATCGTTGTAAGTCAGCCCCAACGACCGCGGCACGGTCCATTTCATCCGTGGCGAGTAATGGTCGCGCAGGTTTTCACCGACGCCTTTCAGCGCATGGCGTACCTCGATACCCACCCCTTGCAGCAGGTCCGGCTGGCCGATACCCGACAGTTCCAGCAACTGCGGGGAGTTGATGGATCCCGCGCTGACCACGACCTCGCGCGCCGCCCGGGCCTCGCGCTGCTGGCCGTTAACCGTGTAACGCACGCCGACGCAGCGTTTTCCCTCCAGCAGCAAACATTCCGTCAAAGCCTGAGACTGTATCGTCAAATTCGGCCGAGACCGAGCGGGGTCGAGGTAGCAAACGGCGGTGCTCATGCGGCGGCCGTTGCGGATGGTCGCCTGGGTCATGCCGATGCCGTCTTGCGAGGCGCCGTTGTAGTCCTTGGTATAGCGGATTCCGACTTCGCCCGCCGCCTTGATCAGCGCGTCGTAGATCGGCCCGGATTCAATGTTTTCGGTGACTTTCAACGGGCCGTTACGGCCGCGATATTCGTCGTCGCCGTCGCCCTGGTAGCTTTCCATGTCGCGGAAGATCGGCAGCACCTCCCGGTAGCTCCATCCGCGGTTACCCAACTGTGCCCAGGTGTCGTAGTCTTGCGATTGGCCGCGCACGAACACCATACCGTTGATCGACGACGATCCGCCCAGCAGTTTGCCGCGCGGAACCGGCACCCGCCGGTTGCCGGTCGATGCTTCCGGTTCCGACGCATACAGCCAGTTGGCGGCAGGATTTTCGATCAGCTTGGCGAAGCCCACCGGAACGCGCGACCAAGGGTGACTTTCCCGCCCCGCTTCCAGCACCAGCACCTTGTATTTCGGATCCGCGCTCAAACGGTTGGCCAGGACCGATCCTGCCGAACCGGCCCCGACAACGATGTAGTCGTACGTTTCCATTGCTTTTGCTTCCCCCCGGGATCGGCACGACAGAGCGGCCGCTGGCGGTGTCAGGCGATCGGGTCGAGCACCACAACCGGGATTTCCCGATCGCCGGCCTTGACCTGATAGTCCGCGTAGGGTGGCCAGAACTCCAACCCCTTCTTCCAAAGCGCCGCGCGTTCCGCCCCCGCCGCAGTACGCGCCTTCGCCCGGAATTTCCGGGTACCGACTTGAACCTCGACCTCCGGATCAGCCAGAATGTTGCGATACCAGCCGGGATGTTCCGGCGCACCGCCCTTGGAAGCGACGACGAAACACGCGCCTCCGGATTCGCCATAGAACAGCGGGAAGATGTACTTTTCGCCGGATTTCCGCCCGGTTGTGGTCAGCAGCAGCGACGGCACCGTCATTTCCGGCCGGCCGGGCATCGTCATCCGATACATGTGGCCATCTGTGCCGCCGCTCGCCAGGTAGCGGTTGGTGTGCTCCACCATCCATCCCGGCAGGTTCGGTGCCAGCTTTGCCTCGGTCATCGCGTGTCTCCCTGTTTGATTGACCAAGCTCTACGCTTGGTCGCGGCTTCGCTCAAGCGCCGCCCGCCCGGGCAGGCGACCGTCCGCGTTTTGGCCGTGGCGGGTTCCATTCCCGGTTACGCGTTGAAGAACGGTATAAATCCAACTACGGATATCGCTGACTTGGGGCTGCCTTGGGGGCTGGCTGCGGCGCAAGGCGGCATCGTCCTTGGGAACCGGCTGAACCCGGGCGATTCTGACCGAACCGACAAGGATTGACGATGTCTTGGACCGTTACCATGCCCCCGGAAAAAGCCCCCCTGCCCCAAGGGGATATTGACGGAGCAGTCCGGATGCTACGCGCCGCCTCGCTAAGCGAGTTGCGGAACGAGGCGTTTCTTCGGGAAGAGTTCCTTCTGGCGCTGGGGCTCAACGATGAAATCCTGGATGAGTTTCCACGCGAACTGTATCCGTGGTGCGGCAGGGGCATCCGCTCATGGCAATACCCGGTGCAATTCGCCCGTTACCTCACGCTCCTGACCGAACGGAATATCCGTTCTTATCTGGAGATCGGTTGCCGCTTTGGCGGGACGTTCATCATCGTCGTTGAGTACATCCGGCGCTTCTCCGACCTGCATTTCGCTGTCGCGATGGATATCGAACAGACCGCGATCATGACCGAATATGCCACCCGGACCACCGGCGTGACCTATCTGATCGCAAACAGCACCAGTCCCCAAGCAGTGTCCTACTTGGGCGCGCATCAGTGGGATCTGGCTTTCATCGATGGGGATCACTCCTACGAGGGCTGCTTAAACGATTACCAGTCGGTCAAAAATTCCGCCAAGCTGATCGGTTTGCACGACATAGTCAGCAGTGCCTGTCCGGGGGTCGCCCGTGCCTGGGGGGAAATCCGGAAGGTCGTCCCGAAGGCGCGGTTGGCCGAAATCGTGGACCAGTACCGCGACGTGCAGGAGAGAACGGGCAAGAATTTTCTCGGCATTGGACTGGTGGACTTCGGCTAGCCGGGACGGCGCGCGATATTTGCCCCCGGCACCGCTGCCGATGCGGAATTTCCTTTGACAGCGATCCACTCGCGGGTGCAGGCTGCGTCTTGCAACTGCTACAGGAGGATGTA
>JAKBCJ010000514.1 GCA_021807975.1 Pseudomonadota bacterium
CCTGGCGACCGAACGCCTGATGATAGGCAATCTTGCCATGGCGGGCGACCAGGGCCACCGCGCCGGGAATATGACCGTTGCCGACACGCTCGTTCAATGCGGCCGACAGCCGGTCAAGCGCGGCCTGGCTCAGACCGACTTCCTCGGGTTTCGCGGTCGGCAAGGGTTCGGTCATCATTATGTCCTCGCGGCATGCTTCGGGGACGGCACTATGAACCGGCTGGCCACCGGATCAAGGTCCGGCTGACCGGCGGATTCCGGAATCATGTTCCCCTGCCAGGATGAGCCACGGTCAAGGCAGTTAACGATCAAAATCGTGTGACCGTCCTTTGAAAACTGTTGCGAGTACTTGCATGGTAAAGCATTCGTAACCGAATAATGAGACACTTTGAACGAATTTGGCCAAGAGCGCGGTTATAAATTTACTTGTCGTTCCCTGCTGAAAGTGCGGAGGTCATAAAATGGATATGCGATCCGAGAAGCAACCCTCGTGCCCCGCAAATCTCCACCCGATAGGCCTGTGGAGGCATTTTTGATCGACCCGCAACAATCGGCCGCGGCCTCCATACCGGTTATCGGTTCGCTGTCTCGGGTTGTGGTTGCTGTGCCATATCCGATTGCGGCGCCCGGCGCGCATGACGTAATCGACGACGTGCCGGCCTGCAGCAAAGTAGAGGATGCAAATGCGGCATTGTTGCCGATCGACCGCGAGTTACGGTTTGCCAAAGATGCCACCGGAAGCGAAACCCGGAAATCGGAGGTTAGAGCCGATCGTCAGGGGCGCGCGCCGCTCCAGTTCCGTTTGTATGGGCTTGGCCCGGCGAAAGCGAAGCCTCTGTCATTCGTGGAATGGAATCCCTTGGTGCTACCCAAGGATCGAGTCATCGCCCGGGAAACCCTTGCGAAATGCGAACGGAAACCAAATTCTATCTGCCAGTTCGAGCCTCCCATCCGCCGGGTCGGCACCGGAGATATTCGCTGGTTTTTGGCCATCATCCGGGTCACTGAAACCGGCAAGGACCGCAACTGCATCCGCTTCCCGGGTTTAACTCTCGATATCCCCAATTCCAGGGGGCGGTAAGAAGCGATGCGGGCCAGCCAGACCTGTCAGAGACTTGCGTTGGAGGCCGCCGGCATCCGCGGCCTGGAGTGGGACCTTGCGACCGATGCCGGGGTCTGGGGCGACGGGCTGGAGAAAGCCCCGGGTGTGCCGGCTGGCGGTTTTGCTCGATCGATGGAAGCGTTCCGCGCCCTGGTCTATGCGGACGACGCCCCGTACGTCGAAGCGGCCTTGCGTCAAGCCATTGCCGGCGAAACAGAGGATTTTCGCGCAACATTTCGCATGTTTCGGGCCGACGGCACCATCCGTTGGACCGAGACGCACGGGATGGTCATCCGCGACGGCTCTGGCCAGGGGCTCCGCTTAATTGGCATGGATTACGATATCATGGCTCGTAAGGCGGTCTTGGACGCTGTGCGGGGACGGAAAGCCCGTTTGCACCAACTCATCGAATGTGCGCCGGTCGGGCTCGTGATGTTCGACATCGAAATGCGTTGCCTGACCGTCAGCAGCCGTTTTATCGCGGATGTCGGCTTGCTGGGGGCACCGCCGGGCAATTTGGTCGGACGCCGCCTGGACGACGTTCTTCCAGAACGTCCCGAAGCCTGGATCACCATGCCTCCGTCTGTTTTGGCCGGCGAAGGCCGACACCACGATGACGATACCTACGTGCGTCCCGACGGAACCCGCGAGTTCGTGTGCTGGAGTATGGCGCCCTGGTTCTCCCCGGACGGTACGGTCGGCGGTGCTATGCTCGCCATCCAGGTCACCACCGCGCGCAAGGCGGCCGAAGCGGCTTTGGCGGAAAGCGAGGCAAAATTTCGTGCATTAGCCGAACTTCTCCCGCAGTTGATTTACACCGCCAGGGCTGATGGGAGCAGTGAATACAAAAATCGTCGCTGGCTGGAATATAGCGGCATGACGCCGGAGCAGGCGCGGAACGGCGGATGGGTCGGCTTGCTGCACCCGGATGACCGCGATGCTTCGGTCGCGGCCTGGAACCATGCCATCCGGTCGGGAGAACCGTTCGAGCGGGAACACAGGCTTCGCGGAAGGGATGGCGAATACCGCTGGTTTCTGGCCCGTGCCACGCCCCTGCGCGAAAAAGCAAACGGCCCCATCTCCCGGTGGCTCGGCACCGCGACGGAAATCTCCGACATCGTCAGCGCACGTGAAGCCGCCACAAAGGCTGCTGCCGACCTTGAGGTTCAGGTAGCCGAACGCTCGCGGGCACTGGAAGATACGTCCGCGCAATTGCAGGCCGAAGCGCGGCTGAGAGGGGATATTCAGGCGGCGCTGATGCAGTCGCAGAAGCTTGAAACGCTGGGACAACTGACCGCCAGTGTAGCACATGATTTCAATAACGTGCTGGCGGCGATCCACGGGAGCTTTGAAATTATTGCCCGTCGGGTGACAGGGCAGCCGGTCGCTCGCATCGTGGAGTCTGGTATGGAGGCGACGAAGCAGGCAATTTCGCTGACCCGCCAGTTGCTCGATTTCGCGCGGACCCGCTCGCTGGAACCAACCGTCGTCGATGTCGCGCTATCCATCCGAAAGGCGGATAAGCTGATCGGCCATGCCGTGGGTCCCGGGATCGACCGGTTCCTCGACATTCAGCAAGGTGTCTGGCCGGTGTTGACGGACGGAGATCAACTGGAGGTCGCTTTGCTGAACCTGGCGATCAACGCGAGGGACGCGATGCCCGACGGCGGTCGGTTGATTCTGGAAGCCCGGAACCTGGCTTCCGAAGAACGGCCGGAGACATTGCCGCTTAACGACTACGTCGGTATTTCGGTTCGCGACACCGGCCACGGCATGCCATCGGAGGTCGTGGCGCGCGCGACCGAAACATTCTTTACGACGAAGCCCCAAGGCAAGGGCACCGGCCTTGGTCTTCCGATGGTACAAGCATTCGCATCACGCTCGGGCGGTATGCTGCGCATCGACAGCCAGGAGGGAGGCGGAACGATTGTGACGTTGACCCTGCCCCGCGCGGCGGTCAGCCGCATGGACACCCCCGATAGCGACCCGGCGCCCCCGGAGAACCGGGGAGGCGGACAAATGTGACGGTTCTGCGTGTCGAACCGGACAAGCATGTGCGCGATATCGCCGCCGCATATCGAGGCCCGTCCGCTATGATCTCGTACTGTTGAAGCCATCCAACGGTACCGACGTTCTGCTTGCGACAGAGCGGCGGCTGAATGGTGACCCAGTCGTGCTGCGACCTGCATCGAAGTCGTCGCGTAAAAATACAGGTTTGGCAAGGACCTCCCCGATGGAGCAGAATAGCAAATAACTTGAAGAGTCCCTTCGAAATTGCGCTCTGTAGTTGTGTTGTGGTTTCATCTGTTACTTCAGGTCCAGCGCCGCGGTCA
>JAKBCJ010000515.1 GCA_021807975.1 Pseudomonadota bacterium
TGTGGGACCGCCGTCAGGATTTGACCGGTCTGGCGCCACGGCCGATGCCCGTGGCCCTGCTGCTCGGGCTGCCGCTGGGTGTCGTGTGGCTGCTGGCGGAGCGGCTGGGCATCATGGAAGGGCGCCAACTTGTCGTGGTCGCCTTCAGCGAAGTCCTGTTCCTGGCGGTGCTGGGCAAACGCCTGTGGTGGGCTATGGCCGGCCCGCTGCTATACCTGTTCTTTCTGGTACCGTTCGGGGAATTCCTGACCCCCACATTGCAGGATATCACCACCGTTCTCGTGCGCCACGGTTTGGAAATCCTTGGTATTCCCGCGTATATCGACGGTTATATCATCGAAATCCCGCAGGGAACTTTCTTCATAGCGGAGGCGTGTGCCGGGCTTCGGTTCCTGATCGCCTCCCTGGCGTTTGGCTGTCTGTATGCGCTGACGATGTACCGCAGCCCGGTGCGGCGTGGTGTGTTCATCCTGGCATCCGTGCTGGTTCCGATTTTCGCCAACGGCTTGCGCGCGATCGGTATCGTATCGTTGGGGTATGTCCTGGGCAGTGCGCAGGCGGCGGCGACCGATCATGTGCTGTATGGCTGGATCTTCTTCTCGCTGGTGATTCTGCTGCTGATCGCGCTTGGCCTGCCATTCCGGCAGGATCAGATTTCAACGCGCTCCACGTCGGTTCCCCCGCGCGACGACCGGCCGGCGGCGTCGTTGCGCACGGTTCTGGCAGTTGCCTTGGGCGCCGTTGTTGTCGCGGCCATCGGCCCGGCGATTATCGGGGGGTTGGCAATGACCCTGGCGTCGGCGCCCGCCCTCGCAACCATTGCCGTCGGGCCGGATTGCTCTGTGGTGTCAATATCCGCCAATGAAAGTCGGACGGTTCACGGACAGCGCGTTTCATGCGGCGGTGTTGCGATGGACATGGCCTGGGTGACGTTTTCGCCCCGGTCCACCGCCGGGCCGTTGATGGCCGAACGCCGCCGAATGGCTTCGACCGCCATCACAGCGGAAGACTTCAGCCAGTTCTGGTTTGATCCGGGCGATGGTAAGACAAGTGCCTGGGACATCATGAGCACGGCCGATCCCGGCTATATCGTGGCGGTTTCCATCTGGGTCGGCGGTAAGACAGTCCGTCCGGGCTTGAAGATGCGCCTGCATATGGCCCTGAACAGTGTGTTCGGATCGTCTTACGCGCCGATGGTCGTGGCAGTGACCCCGGTGCTGGATTGGAGCAAGGGATCAGGGGTTTCGATGGCTGCCGCGGGCGCGGTGCTGACCGGGTTTTTGACGGCGCATCCTGATCTCGACCCAACTATCGGGAAACTGTCCGCCATTAGGTAATTCAAACGGCGCGTCCACCCCGGGCATGCCTTCTCATTGGGCGCTAAGCTGAAATCCAGGTACGTAACGGAACGGTCGTTCTTTCCGGAGCAACGAATCGACGTATTTTTCCTGTGAAGGAGGTTGCCGGACTGTTTGTCGGGAAAAGACTATCCGATTTAGCGTCGTTTGGGGGCGGGCTTGGTATTCAGCCACCACTTGACCGGTTCCGGCGCCTCGGCGGGCGGTTCGGGCGTGTGTTGGCGACGAACCGCGGCCGCGACTTCGGGTTCCGAGCGTGGCCGGCGCACGGGTTCGGCGCGTTGCGGCGTGACCTGCTCCTCGGACAAAGCGCGGATAAGCTGTTCGGCGGTATCGCGGGCTGATTCCGCGGCTCTCAGCGCCTTTTCGGCGGCCTTTCGGGCTAAGCGCTCCTCTGCGAGTTGATCCTGGCAGTCCTGGGCCGTCTGTTCGGCGGCATCGATTTTGGCCAGCGCATCTTCCAACTTTGCTTGCAGTGCCAGCGTATCGGCGCGTGTCAAGGAGATGGCCTCCCGTTCCCGCAGAAGGGTTTCGGTTGCTTCGGTCCTGGCCAGTTCGGCGTGGCCGATCTTGGTTTGCAGGTCCCGGGCGTGGGCCTGGACCTCTAGCAGGGTGCGCTCGGCCTTTTCGCGCGCGGCGGTTTCGGCCGCCAGCGCGGCTTCGGTGCGTTGTAAACGGCTGCTGGTGGGCAGCGCGGCCGGTGCGGCGCCTCGGTGGACGGGCGTTTCGTGCGCGGGTTCGCGGCGCAGGACGGTAACGGGAATATCGCCGTCCTGCACGAAGCGGCGGCGATGGAGTCCGCCATTGAAACGGTCGCTCATCCGGTTGAGCTGGTCCGTCCGGTCTGGCTGATGATCTTGCCTGTGACGGGATCCCTCGCCAAGCAGCCCGAGCGCCTTTCGCATTTGCGATTCAGCTTCATCGACTGGCCCGGTTTCGCCGGGGCCTGCTTGATCCGTCCCGCGAGCCTGTCGGTCGGACTGAGTGCCGCCAGAATGTTGGTCCAGTCGCAGCTTCAAATGTTCAGACAAGTGTTATCACCTGGTGGTTGGACGCGCCGCGTCGATACGGATCCATCCCGCGGCCTGGACGAAGGCCGGTTCACAAATGAAGTCCTGCGGGTTGGTTGTCACTCGTTCGACACATCCATGGATGGATGCCATAAGGGCTTGTTTTTTATGCAATTAGCGCAATGGCCAGAAACACGCTATCAGGAAAATTCTAAAATATGTGTTAGTCTGACGGAATCGACGCTGAAACCCTTTGTACAGCAACTGCGCAAAACTTACAATAGCAGGTGATCATGTCCCTTTATGGCTTATTCCGTCGATGCGGGCCGGCTACGATCGCATTTGGGTCGAACAATGCCGCCTCGGCGTTGGTGGTTGATGGGGAGCGCATTCATGGACAGGGGTAATGCAGGCATCGTGGCAGTCATCGATGATGACAACGATGTGGGCGATGTCCTGGGCGGCCTTCTTGAAACCATGGGCTATCAGGTCGAAACCTACCGATCGGGCATGGATTTCCTGTCGAATGCCCAATTCGACCGACTTGCTTGTTTGGTCATCGACCAGAATATGCCGCGGATGACAGGAATCGAGATGCTGGAACAGCTGTCCAGGCAAGGCGTGAATATTCCGGCTCTACTGATAACAGGCACTCATGATGCAGAGATCGAGCGCCAGGCAATCGGCCTGGGCGTAATGACGGTCTTGGAAAAACCTATATCTCATCAAGAACTTCTACGATTCATCTCGGTTTCGGCTGGATAGGACGCCGCGTTCGCTCATTCCATGTGAAATAACTGGCGGTTACGATGCCGCTTCCAGTTCCTCCTCCGCCATCAGCCACGCCTCCTCGGCGGCGGCGGATTCCTTGGCGATGGCTGCAAGGCGGGTATTGGCGGCCGTCACCTCGCTGGTTCGGCCGGATGCGTAGATCGCTGGATCGGCCAGTTTTGCCTCGATTCGGGCGCGTTCCGCCGTAAGCAGGGCGATTTGCTTTTCGGCGTCCTGCGCCTTCTTGCGAATCGGCGCCAGGGCAGCCCGGGCCTCGGCACGTT
>JAKBCJ010000516.1 GCA_021807975.1 Pseudomonadota bacterium
GTATTGCGGTGCCACTCCCACCGAGTGGCGACCCTTTTTCGGCAGCGCCGTGTCATCGATCACCAGCACGGCGTCATCCCCACCCACCAGCCGGTCGGCCTGTGCCAGCAACTCGGCCTCAAGAGGCGCCATCTCCCACAGACCCGCCGCGATGAAATGATGCAGCCGATCATATTCGCCGGCAGCAAATCGCGCCGCCATCGGCTGCACGCTCTTGCGATCCCCCGGACCAATCAGGCCCGCAACGTAGCGCGGACACATGCGCCGCCGTGTCTTGTTGCCAAGTCGAGCAAGGAATGGCTCCAGCCACCGCTCGAGTTCCTCGCCGCACCCCGGATCATGGCTCGCCATGGTCGGCTCCTCTCATGCCGACCTCCCATGAATCACTCAAACGCCGATTCGGGAATCCCAAAAATCACCAGCATCGCAACTTTCTGCCAAAGTAGTGCTAGGTTCTGGACTCAACTGATCCATGAGGTGACGGCGAGGACGAGGCAGATACCTGCGAGGAAGTTTCGTGCGGTTTTGTCGTAGCGTGTGGCGATGGCGCGCCAGTCCTTGAGCCTGCAGAAGGCGCGCTCGATGAGATTGCGCTTTCTGTAGGCGACGGGGTCGAAGGGCGGGATGGCGCGGCGGTTTGGCATGGGCGAGATCACCGGCCTTGTGCCCTGCCTGGTGAGGAAGGCGCGGAGGTCATCGGCGTCGTAGGCCTTGTCGGCGATCAGGTCTTCTGGCGGTGGCATGGTGGGGAGAAGCGCTCGGGCGCCACTGATATCGGAGGCCTGTCCCGGCGTCAGGAGGACGGCGGCGATGCGCCCCAGGTCATCCGCGACGGCGTGGATCTTGGTCGTCCGTCCACCCCTCGACCGGCCGATGGCCTGGCTTTGCGCCCCCCTTTACCGCCCGCGGCCGCGCGATGTGCCCGAACCGAGGTGCTGTCCACCATGGCGATGCGCGGGGGATCCGCGCAGGCGACAAGGGCCGCGAAGATCTCCTGCCAGAGGCCACGCTGGCTCCAGCGGTTGAACCGGTTGAACACCGTGGTCCGCGGCCCATAAGCCTCCGGAAGTGCGCGCCACCGCAAGCCCTCGCGAAAGCGATGCAGGATGCCACTCAGAACCCGGCGATCGTCCACCCGCGGTTTGCCGCCGAGCTTGGGCAACAGCGGCTCGATCGCAGCCCATTGCGCGTCGTTCAGCCAGAATAATTCCGCCATGATCCAAACCCTCCGTAGAGGCTTGAATCAAAACTCCCGTAATCATGGCAATAGGTACGGAACCTAAGCCGGATCCGGGCAGCGATGCCGGCCCATATGCTGACCGTGCACCTTTAACTTTCATCAACTATCCGAAACCGCAGAACTTCGTGCTCACCTTCGCCGCTGCGTTTCTGATGACGCGGCTTGTGCTCGCGATCAATATCGGCCTACCTGAACCGTGATGCGTCGCACTCCATGATTTACAAGTCAGGCCGTATCATCCAGCGCCCATCACCAGTCCCTCGATGTCGTGTTTCTGGACAATGGGAATGAGTTCATCGACCACCCGGCATACGAGATGCCTACGCACCGATGCCGGAAGCGTCGCGTAAAAGCCATATGTAACCATCATATCATGCAGCGCGGCGTGTCCTGCGCCAGGTGCATCGAACCCGAGCACCAGAACCGGCCGTGCAACCGGCGAAGGATGCGCAGTGCCACGATGCACGGTAAGGGCCGAACGACAGGAAATATCCCCCATGCTTGGATATTTCTTCGTGCCCTTTTCCGCATAGGTTCCCCAGTTCTCCCGGGCAGGAAACATGTCATGCTTCCACTCGCGACCATCATCCCATTGCGTGCCGGGAGCGATTTCGAACGGCCCCATATCAGGCGTGACATCCACGCCGGTCAGATTGAAGGCGAGCGAGGTGATGCGGCGATTTTCAAAAGTTTCAGGCGGGGAAGGAAAGTCGCGGTGCCAAGGCTGATCCTGCGCTCCCTGGAACGGCGTATCGAAACCGACCTCGACGATCTGATAGTCCGGCCCGAGTACGGCCTCGGCCATGCCGGTGATCCAGGGGTGAGTGACCAGTTCGACAAAGCCGCTCAGCGCTTCGGGATGCAGTTCGACATACCACCGGCGCGGGCCGCGGCTGATCGCTCCGCCAGGGCGTTGGATTGCCGCCCAGAATGCCGTCATCATGTCGTCGCGTAGGCGCTCGATGAAATCACGTGGGAAGCCGCCTTTGAGTCCGACGATGCCGTCGCGTTGGAGTGTCGCGACTGTATCGTCCAGCGCGGCATTATCGTGCGATGGCTTGTCATGCTTAACGGCGCTAGCCACTCTTTTGATCTCCATAGATATGATCCGGTAGAACGATGGTATCGGTTGTATTTTGGTCCTACCAAAAGTCAAGGCTCTTATACGATGGATATTGCTCCCACCCTGCCAGACATTCTTGCGGATCGTCTGGCTGCCATGATCATCTCCGGGGAGTTTCCCGATGGCACAAGATTGCCGGCCGAGCGCAGCCTGATGCAGCGGTTCGGCGTCGGGCGTAATGCCGTCCGCGAGGCGATCACCCGCCTCGCACAACGTGGGTTGCTGATCACCCGGCCCGGCTTTCGTCCAATCGTGCGCAAGCCGGATTACCGGGCGGCACTCTCCGCGCTTGATGGTCTGGCGCAGTATCTTCTCGCCCGGGCCGACGATGTACGAAGTCTGTTCGAAAGTCGGATTTTTTTCGAGGCGGCGCTTGTGCGCCACGTGGCGATGCACGCAAAACCTGCGGATATCGCAGCCCTCGACGCCGCTCTTTTGGCCAATCGGGTCGCGATCGGCACTCCGGATTTCTACCGCACCGATGCCGAATTTCACCATCTTTTCTATCGCATTCCCGGCAACCCGATTTATCCCGCTGTTCATGGCGCCTATACACAATGGCTGGCCGGCATCTGGGAGACCCTGCCGGGAGCATTGGAGTTCGACCGTATCAATCACACCGGGCATCTCTCCATCTTTGACGCGATCGTTGCACGCGATGCCGATGCAGCAGAGGCGGCGCTGCGTCGGCACCTCGAATTTGCCTGGGAGTTAGTACGCGATTCGGTCGCCAGTATGGACCGATCAAAAGCCGTCTTCTAATAATATTTAGTTTGGCATTCGGATTTTCGTAACTGACACTACTTTGGCAGAAATATGCGATGCCGGTGATTTTTAGGATTACCGAATCGGCGTTTGAGTGATTCATGGGAGGGCGGCATGAACCGCCAAGCTCAGCGGCGTCGAGCCGCTCGCCTGGCTCACCGAAATCCTCGAACGCATTGTCGCCGGCCATACCAAGGCCAACGAAATCGACACCCTACTGCCCTGGAACTGGAAAACTCAGGCCGCTCTACCAGCCGCCGCGTAGCGCTCGCTCGCCAACGCAAG
>JAKBCJ010000517.1 GCA_021807975.1 Pseudomonadota bacterium
TGCCACCGCCATCCCGCTGGCGTGGCAGTTGAACAACATCGCCGGCTGGGTGGCGCGCAGCGTGACCTCGATCTTCGAGAATATCGGCACCGTGCAGGATGGCATGCGGTCAATCGACGTGCCACGGCAAATGCCCGATCCGCCCGACGCCGCCGAATTGGTCGTCACCGGCGGCGAGATACGCATCGAGAATCTGCATTTCGACTACGGCCGTGTGCGCGACACCACCGGCATTCAGTATCCGGCGGTGCTGCATGGTATCGACCTGACCATAGCGCCCGGGGAGCGTGTGGGGCTGATCGGCCCTTCGGGTGCGGGCAAATCGACCCTGGTCAATTTGTTGCTGCATTTCTACGATCCCGCCGCCGGTCGCATCCTGATAGACGGCCAGGATATCGCTGGCGTCACCCGGGAAAGCCTGTGCCGGCATATCGCGATGGTGACGCAGGATACCTCGCTGCTGCACCGCTCGATCCGTGAGAACATCCGCTATGGACAGCCCCGGGCCACTGACGCGCAGATTCTGGTGGCCGCCCAACAGGCCCGCGCGCACGACTTCATCCCCGGCCTGGAGGATTGGCACGGTCGGACCGGTTACGATGCCCATGTCGGGGAACGCGGGGTTAAACTGTCAGGCGGCCAGCGGCAGCGGGTGGCGCTGGCCCGGGTGATTTTGAAGGACGCACCGATCCTGATCCTGGACGAGGCGACGTCAGCGCTGGATTCGGAAGTCGAAGCCGCGATTCAGGAGCAACTCGACCAGCTGATGGAAGGCCGCACCGTCATCGCCATCGCCCACCGCCTGTCCACCATCGCTCGGATGGACCGGCTGATCGTGCTGGATGCCGGCCGTATTGTCGAAGCCGGTTCGCATGCCGAGCTGTTGCGCAAGGATGGCGTGTACGCCCGGTTGTGGCGGCGCCAATCGGGCGCTTTTGTTGGGGTTGAAAGCACGGTATTGCCGGCTGCGCCCGTCTGAGGATTGATAACCTGTCGCCGCTGGCCGATGCTCCCGGGGGTAAACAACCGGAGGGAACAACAATGACAGGTATGTTGCAGGGCAAGGTCGCCCTGGTCACTGGCGGCGGGAATGGCATCGGCCGCGAAGCCGCCCTGGCGTTCGTGCGCGAAGGTGCCAGGGTCGCGGTCGCGGACTATGAGGCGGCTTCGGCCAGCGAGACCGTCGCGATGATCAACCAGGCCGGCGGCCAGGCGATATCGCTGTCCGGCGACGTCACCCAGCCGGCGGCGGTGAAGGCGATGCTGGATGCCGCGGTGGCGGCCTATGGCCGCATCGACTGCGCCTTCAACAATGCCGGTATTGCCGGACATCAGGTCGATGCCACCGGCAAGCTGACCCACGAATGGTCCGAGGCGTCGTTCGATCGCATGATCGAAGTGAACCTGAAGGGCGTCTGGCTGTGCATGAAGCATGAGATTGAACTGATGCTGGCTCAGGGCGGCGGGGCCATCGTCAATACCGCCTCGGTTGCCGGATTGATCGGCCTGCGGACTTCCAGCGCCTATGTGGCTTCCAAGCATGGTGTCATCGGGCTGACCAAGACCGCGGCGGTGGAATACGCGGAACTGGGCATCCGGGTGAACGCCGTGTGCCCGGGCTACATCGTCACCCGGATGACCGCGCCGATTCGCGAAACCCGGACCGAGGGCATTCTGGCGCGTACGCCGATGCGCCGCCTGGGCGTGCCGCGAGAGATCGCGGAGATGGTGGTGTGGCTGTGTTCCGACAGGGCCAGCTACGTGACCGGGGCGGCGTATGAGGTGGATGGCGGAATAACCGCCAGCTAAGGCGAACCAGCTGTATCGCCGGCCCAGTACGGGTCGGCGGTGCCGCTGAGCGGCTGTGCGGTGCCTGCCAGTATCGCAGCGACCTTGGCCCTGACCTGGCTGTAAGACGGCTTTTCGACGTAGTATTCGTACGGTCGAACAATGGCGCGCCCGTTCGGCAGACGCTCGATCGTGTCCAGGTGATACACCAGCGTGCCGCTGGAAACAGTCCCGTCTTCGCGCCACCGTTGGTTGGTTTCGTCATCGGAGCCGACAACCATGATATGGGCTGGATTGGCCCCTTGGCCGGCGGGCTCGAACACGAACAGAACGATGTCGCCCCCCCCGGGTTCCAGCGTTTGCCCGGCGATCAGGGTGCGTTTCGGCCCAAAAATCCGATCGCGCACGAACGACACGCGGGATTGTATGTTCGGGTCCAGGGCGCTGTGCCAGGCCGCATATAATGCGTTGATCGCGGCATCGCGCGCGTCGGTGTCCCCGGCGGCCTGTTCGGCCTGAATGGCCAACTGCCAACTGTCGAACGACGAGGGGCGCAGGCGGGTCAACTGTTCCGCAAGAGGTTTGGCCGCCTGCCAGTTCCCGTCCTCCAGGTACAACGCGGCGGCAGAGTACAGCGCCGGCGCGAGGTCAGCCGGGTGCGCGGCGATGGTTGCGTTCAGCATCTGAAGCGCTTCCTGGCGCTTGCCGGCCTTAAGCAGCGCCATGGCCTGCTCCTGGCTGGGCACGGGGCCGGGTGCCGGGGCGGCGGCGGTGGACAGGATCAGGGTTGGGATTAACAGCCAGTGGCGCGGGGTCACCTTGGTCCCTGTTGCATGGCGGCCCCGGCCGGGTGCCGCGTTTAGCGAAGGTTGGCAGCCAGTTTCCTGGCCAGCAGCCAGCCGGGCAGGGCCGACACCGGCGCGGCTGGCAGCAGCAGAAGCCACCCCCAGGGCTGCCCATTGACGATCAGGTCCAAGCCTATGCCCAGCATCATGCCGCCGATCAGGCTGCCCATGACGCCGGCCGCGACGCCAAGCCAGATAATATCGCTGCGTGTGATCATGGAGCGGTTGCTAAACAGCGCCGGATCGTTTGACAAGACGCGGGCCGAAAGACTATACGCGCCGCTCTTCACTGCCGGGAACGTGGACGGGCCGCCAAGTCGCATTGGTAGGGTCCGCGCCCGCCCTTGGGTATGCGACCCTTGGGCCTACCGGTGCAACAAGCAGGACGAAAGGGCCAATGCGCCCATGACTAAACGCGCCGAAAGTAAGTACAAGATTAACCGCCGCCTGGGTATTAACCTGTGGGGCCGCCCTAAATCTCCCGTCAACAAGCGCGAATACGGCCCCGGCCAGCATGGCCAGCGCCGCAAGAAGCCGACCGATTTCGGCACGCAGTTGATGGCGAAGCAGAAGCTGAAGGGCTATTACGGCAACATCAGCGAGAAGCAGTTCCGCAAGTATTATGAGGAAGCGGTTCGCCGTAAGGGCGACACCTCTGAGAACCTGATCGAGATTCTCGAACGCCGCCTCGATGCGGTGTGCTACCGCCTGAAGTTCGCGGTTACGCCGTTCGCCGCGCGTCAGTTCGTCAACCACGGGCATCTGCTGGTC
>JAKBCJ010000518.1 GCA_021807975.1 Pseudomonadota bacterium
AGCGAGGCGCCAGATCGAACTGCACGCGATTCTTCGACATCTTCGGCTTCGAATCCGCCTTATCGCCGGACTCGGTGGTCAGGGTGGGGGACAATGTCATTGCCTTCATAGTATGTTCTTTCCCGCTGAACCAAAGTGATGCGTTGCCAGTGCGCCGCGCATCGGCCCGGCCACCGCCGGAACTGGCCGCAATGGCCCTGTACAGGAAACCCCGCGTCCGGGCGTCGATGGCATGGACAGCCTGAATGTCGAAATCCCGGCCGACCGCCCGCGTGAGGCAGCAATCTAAAGCAACGGTTAGCGCCATGGCGGCTTTCCAGCTTCAAAACACGACTTAATCCATCCGGACTTAATTCACAAGTATATAATGAGTTAAATCGCCTCACAATCCACAAGAAACCATCAAGCATTCGCTTGCATGCACGGGGCCTCGCTGTCAGGTTCCGGCCGCAATGACCGAAATCCTGACCATCGTCGCCCAGCGCGAGGCGACCAGCCTGACACCCGCGATCCTCAACCAGATACGCAACGCGATACGCGGCGCTCCCCCGGTGGTTTTGTCGCCGGGGGAGGCAGCCGATATCCCGCTGTCCGTGCCGTTGGACCGCATTGCCCTGCGCGATGCGATCGGCGGAAACCAGATCGACGCCATCGTGACCAAGGCGCGCGGGCGCCGCAAGGCATTGCTGATCGCCGATATGGACAGCACGATCATCCAGGGCGAAACGCTGGATGAGCTCGCGGCGTTCGCTGGCCTTGGCGAGAGAATTTCCGCCATCACCGCCCGCGCGATGAACGGGGAGCTGGATTTCAAATCCGCCCTGAGGGAGCGGGTGGCGATGCTGAAAGGCCTGAACCTCGACGCGCTCGAAAAGACCTGGCAGCAGGTCCGCCTGACGCCCGGCGCCCGGGAACTGGTCGCGACCATGCGGTCCAAGGGCGCGCTGACGGCGTTGGTGTCCGGCGGCTTTACCTTCTTCACCGGCAAGGTTGCCGCCCAGCTTGGCTTCGACATCCATCGCTCCAACACGCTGCTGGACGATGGTTCGGCGTTGACTGGCCGGGTGGCGGACCCGATCCTGGACCGCGACAGCAAGCTGGCTGCGCTGAACGAACTGGCGGCCGAACGAGGGGTCAGGCTGCACGCGACACTGGCGGTCGGCGACGGGGCAAACGATCTGGATATGCTGAAGGCCGCCGGCCTGGGCATCGCGTTCCATGCCAAGCCGATCGTTGCCCGCGAGGCCCGGGCGAAAGTCGATCACGCCGATTTGCGGGCGTTGCTGTTCGCGCAGGGATACCCGGCGTCGGCTTTCGCCAGCGCCTGATCCACCGGAAGCCGCCGTCGGCGGCTTCCCGCGGGGTCCCGTCTTACCCGGGCTGTTTGTCTTTGGGGGCAGAGGTCTTGGTCAGCGCCAGCGGCACGTATTGTACCCCGCCTTCGCGTTGAATCAGCATCAAAATGTTCTTCCGGTCGGCCTTACGGGCTGCGTCGATCTGCTTCTGGATATCCGCCGGGACGGCAACCTTAGTCTGCTGCACTTCGACAATCACGTCGCCCGGTTTCAGCCCACGATCCGCGGCCGCTGTGTTGGGGGCGACATCCAGGATCACGACACCTTTCTGACCGTCCTGTAGCTGGAACTTGTCCTTCAACTCCTGACTGACCGGTGCCACTTTCAGGCCCAACACGCTGAGATCCGTGGGTTTGGTTGTGTCGGCGGGTTTGCCCCCGTCTGCCGCGGCAAGTTGTTCGTCGGCCGGCCGTTCCGCCAGTGTGGTCTGGATCGTGATTTCCTTGCCGTCGCGCCACACGACAACGGGCACTTCCTTGCCGACCTCGGCATCCGCCACGATGCGCGGCAGGTTGTGCATCTCTTTCACGTCGTGGCCGTCGAATTTCAGAATGATGTCGCCGCCGCGGATTTTGGCTTTCTCCGCCGGACCGCCGTCGGTGACGCCGGCCACCATCGCGCCGTTGGCATCTTTCAGGCCAAGGCTTTCAGCGATTTCAGGCGTGACCTGTTGGATTTTGACCCCCAGCCAGCCGCGCCGCGGATGTCCGTATTGCTTCAACTGCGCCACGATGTTCTTGGCCATGTTCGCCGGAATCGCGAAACCGATGCCGATCGACCCGCCGGATGGGGAGAAAATCGCCGTGTTGATACCGATCACCTGCCCATCCATGTTGAACAGCGGCCCGCCGGAATTGCCCCGGTTGATCGCCGCATCGGTCTGGATGAAGTCGTCGTACTGGCCTTGATGGATGTCGCGGCCGCGCGCCGATACGATGCCTGCGGTCACCGTCCCGCCCAGGCCGAACGGGTTGCCGATCGCCAGCACCCAGTCGCCGACCCGGGATTGCGACGAGTCGGCGAATTCGACCGTCGGCAGCGGCTTGTCGGACTTGACTTTCAGCAGCGCCAGATCCCCGCTCTCATCCCGCCCGACGATCGTCGCCTTCAGCGTAGTGCCGTCCTGCAGCGTCACCGAAACTTCGTCGGCGCCTTCGATCACATGGTTGTTGGTGACGACGTAGCCGGCCGGATCGATAATGAAACCCGACCCCAGGCTTTGTGCGCGCCGTGGCGCCGGCTGGCTGTCGCCGCCGCCGCCGGGATGGTTGCGGTTCAGGAAATCCTTGAAAAACTGTTCAAACGGCGACCCCGGCGGAAAGGCCGGCATCTCCGGCCCGGTAGCCGGCCCGTTCTTGGCCGTGAGCGTCTGCGTGGATGACACATTCACCACCGCCGGCAGCAGCCTGGCGGCCAAATCGGCGAAGCTGTCGGGTGCGGATCGCGCGATCGCCGGGTGGACCAGCGTGACGGACGGAATCGCCAACGCGAAAGACACGCCAAGCAAGGCGGCACGGGCGGCGGAGGAGCGTATCAGGCGCATGATCGGTTTTCCTGGCGTATAGGCGGTATATGGTCCGGGTGGAGAGGCTAGCAACTTATCCGGCGAAAGACACGAGCGGTTTCCTATGGCGCCGGACCGGCCGGGGCGGTTTGCAGATATTTCAGATAGTCGTTGTCCGGAGACAGCACGACGCGGGCGCTGCCGCTGTCGAATATGTCGCGGTAACCCTGGTACGTCCGCCAGATCGAGAAAAACGCCGGATCCTGGCCGAATGCCTTGGCATAGATATTGGTCGCCTCGGCTTCGCCTTCGCCGCGCAAATTGTCCGCCGTGGCGCGTGCGTCGGCCACGATAACCGTGCGGTCGCGTTCGGCTTCCGCCTTGATCCGCTGCGACGCTTCGGCACCCTCGGCTCGGGCCCGGGCGGCAATCCGCTGACGTTCCGATTGCATCCGCGACAGGATCGCCTGGGTGTTTTCCTGCGGCAGGTCGGCGCGCCGGATACGCACATCGACGATCGCAACACCGAAGTTCT
>JAKBCJ010000519.1 GCA_021807975.1 Pseudomonadota bacterium
GTCCTCCTGGACCGTGACCAGGGTGAACTGCCAGGAGAACGGCCACACCGGCTGCTGGTGGATGCCCGGCACGGCGGAGGCCAGGAACGCCGCCGCGGTCACGATCGTCAGGCCGATCAGCGCCTCTGCGAGCGCGGACGCCATCAACTCCTGCCGGGCCCGGGTTCCGGCGGCGGCCAGGCGGTCGGTCAACCACAGACGGTTGATCGCGGCCAGCGCCAGCGCCAGCAGGAAAAGCACGATTTTCAATAGTGCGATGCGGCCGTAATCCGTGCCGAACAGCGCGGGAATGCCACCGATCAGCGCTAGTCCCTGGGCCAGGCCGGTGCCCGCCAGGATCAGCACGCAGGCCAACCCAAGCGGCGAAAACCGCATACAAACAGCGGCGGCGTCGGCCAGCGGCAGATCCCGCAGGCTCAGCCACAACGGCAGGAGCGCCCCCAGCCACAGACCGGCGGCGATTAGATGCAGGGCCTCGGACAGCAACAACGCGCTGCCCGCCGAACCGGGGGTGGCGCCGGCATGGCCGATCGCGCCGTGTGCCGCCAGAGCGGCGGCGGTCAGAATAACGACCGGATAGCGTCCGAACCGCGCCAGCCCGGCGAGTGTCGCTATCGCAATCAGCCCCAGGCGTAGCATCACCATGGTGCCGAAGCGGGTGTGTTCGGCCACCACCGGCAGCGCCCGCCAGATGCTGGACCATGTATCCGCGTCGGCGATGGCCACGGCTTGCAGCGCGAACCACGCCGAGCCGGCCAGTAAAGCCAGGGCACCGCCGATCCACTGCAAACGTGACAGTGCCAAACGCAGCCGGTCCGGCACCGTTCGGGCCGCCGGCACAATCCAGGCGCTGAAGCCGGCCGCACCCAGCAGCGACAGAGTCGCCGCCAGATGCAGACCGCGCATCAGCGCCGTGACGGTGGGCAGGGCCGCCATTCAGGGTTTGACCGTGAACTGGAAATGGCCCTCGGTCTTATGGGTATCCACCGAGGTGACATGCCATGCGACGGTATAAATCCCGGGCTGCAGCGGCTTCAGGGTCACAACCAGAATCCGTCCGTCGTCCTGGCTGGTTGCTTTGCCCTGATCGACGCGGGCGCCGTTCGCGTCCGTCACCTCGACAGAACTGAACAACGGCTCGACCGGTTCAGTGTAAGTCAGCGACAGTGTCGGCGGGGAGCCGGAAATCTCCGACCCTACCGCCGGCGATGCTCGGTCCAGGAACGCATGTGCCAGCGCGGCCGGGGCGATCAGACAGGCAGCCAGTAAGACGAGGAGATAACGCATCGCCCTAAAACCACTCGGCGATCGGTTTGCCCAGGCTGTCGGGGAACATATCGTCGAAATACAGATGGAACTGCGCGATAGCCCCCAGATGCGACCCTGTGTTGCGGTTACCCGGCACCAGCATTTCCGCCGTCACGGCATAGTCGGTCGCGGTGTAGTTCACCCCGATCCCCCACAGATATTGCGTAGCAAGCTGGCTCGGTTGTGTCGCGGTCGACTGGTAGGACAGTTCCACCAGCGGCGTCAGCCTGTTGACGAAGTCCGATAGCCCGTAATCCTTCACCTGAGCGGACAGGTAGCGCATGCTGTATTGCAGCGACAAACCGCCGGCCCAGTAGTTGGAGTTGCCGTAGTTAGCCGCATTCCCAGTTGCCGGATCCAGCCGCAACGCCCGATCGGCGATGGCATAGCCCAGTTCCCCGGTTATCGCGAACGGACGCAGTATGCCGATCGGCATATCTCCGAAGCCCTTGCTGGCATACAGGATCGGTTCGGTGGAGCCGCCATTGTCGGTCCCAAGGGCTCCATTCAGCAGACTCCCGGTGGTGCCGCCGACGCCGGTGGCAAACTGCCGGGCTATGCCAACCGACATCATGAATTCATGTTCGTCGTTGACGTAGGCCTTGTATTTCAGCGTGACGACAAGATTGGAAAAGCCGGTGGCGTTTTTACCGCCGCCTGGCTGGGTCAGCCCGTTGTAGCCCTGATTGATCGCGAACCCGAAATTCTCCGTAATGCGCTTATCGAACTCGAATCCGCCCTGGTAAAGCACCGGGGACGGGCCGCTGGACGCCGGCTGAGGCAGAAAACTGAAGGTTCCCATACTCGCCTCATCGGCGACGTTGGAGTCGTCGATCAGCAAGGTGCTGACAAACATGTGGTCTCCGGCAAAGCCGTGTGCGTGTGCATGTCCGGCCGCTGCCAACGGGCAAGCGGCGAGGAGGGCGAGACGATACCATGGTCGCATGGAATAACTCCCGATGGAAATATGGTTCGAACCGGTCCGCGTGCGCGAAACGGCTGGGCATACTCATCAGGCGATCGGGGGTGCCCTGGGCTGGCTGGGCGGACGGTGCGGCGCGGGCGGCGCTGTCGCGGGCGGCGGCAGTTCGATCCGGATGACCGTCCAGCCGATGGCCCGGGGTGTTATCGTCTCCGCCGATGCCAGCATGGCCGGCGGCACATGCAACGCGACACAGAGCGGACAGATCGGGCAATCCGCCGGGTGACCGGGCTCAGGAGACGGGACGCGATCGGTTGAGGTGCCGTCCCGGGTATGACAAATCGCCACCGAACCCGAGATCGGGTCGATCCGAGGCACGCTGGCGCCCAAGCCAAGCTGCGCCATCAGGGCAAGCAGCACCGCGAACAGCCCGGGTATGTGGAACCGGCGGATCATCATCGCGGATCGTTTGGCAGGTTTGTCTGTGGTTGGGAATATCTTGGCGGCGGCTAACCCGCTGGCCGCAGATGCTCCTGCAAGCGGGGCATCAGTTCCACCAGGTTGCACGGGCGGTGGCGGTTATCCAGTTGCCACACCAGAATGTCGTCCCACCCGTCCTTCACCGCCCCGGTGCTGCCAGGCAGCGCGAACAGATATGTGCCGCCCGCCACGCCCGCGATCGCCCGCGATTGCATCGTCGAGGTGCCGATCTTCTGAAAGCTGAGCATACGGAACAGCTCGCCAAAGCCCTCGATCCGCTTTTCCAGCACGCGGTCGAACGCTTCCGGCGTGACGTCGCGGCCGGTGATGCCGGTGCCGCCGGTGGTAATCACCACATCGATTTCAGGGTCGGCGATCCAGCGGCGCAGCAGCACCTCGATCGCGCCAGCATCGTCTTTCTCGATCGTCCTGACCGCGACGCGGTGGCCGGCCTTGGCGACGCGCTCCGCCAGGGTGGCGCCCGACGTGTCGTTGTCCAGCGTGCGCGTGTCCGACACCGTGAGTACGGCGATGTTAACCGGAATGAAGGGGCGGGTTTCGTCCAGGCGGGCCATGTCACGTATCTCCGGCGGGTCGTCACGCGCCGGGTCAGTGCATTCCGGCAGCGGCGGAGACCATTCTGCGCTCTTGCGGCGGTGGCGTGAAGCGGGGGAAC
>JAKBCJ010000520.1 GCA_021807975.1 Pseudomonadota bacterium
TGTTGAGCGGGGTTCGCTCGCCGCCGAGGTAGGGCAGGAACAGTGCCGGACTGGGCGATACCGGTGCCCCGACCTCATCCAGCAACGCCGCCTCGTCGCGTCCGGTGACGCCGGCCCACCATGCCAGTGAGGCTGCGGCCGACAGGGTTACGCCCATTTGGTGCCAACGCCCCGGCAGCGCATGGCAAAACGCATGGACGGCGGCCTGAGGCCAGGGGCGGAACCGGTCGGTTGCGGCGAACAGCACGCCGGACGTGCCAAGCGAGACGAACGCATCGCCGGCATGGATCGCCGACAGTCCCACCGCGCCCGCCGCATTGTCACCCGCGCCGCCGGCCAGCACGGGCCGACGGGCCATGTGCCAGCGCGCCGCCAATTTCGGCAGCAGCGTCCCGGCGGCCGCGTTGCCCTCGACCAGGCGCGGCATCGATGCCCGCGACAACCCCGTTGCCGCCAGCATCACGTCCGACCAGTCGCGATTGCCGACATCCAACCACAGGGTGCCGGACGCGTCCGACATCTCCTCGATCAATTCCCCGGTCAGGCGGTAGCGGATATAGGCTTTCGGCAGCAGGACGGTGCGAACCCGGGCGAACACCGCCGGTTCATGCGTCCGCACCCACAGCAATTTGGGCGCGGTGAAACCGGGCATGGCGATATTGCCGGTGATCTGGCGCAGGTCCGTCACGGCCGCCTCCAGCGCCGCGCATTCATCGACCGAACGGACGTCGTTCCACAGGATGGCGGGGCGCAGGACGGCACCGGCCGCATCCAGCAGAACCGCGCCGTGCATCTGCCCGGACAGGCCGATCCCCTCGACCGCCGACATCGCCTTGGCATGGTCGCGCGCCAGCGTATCGACGGCGTCCAGCATCGCCTGCCACCACGCGGCCGGGTCCTGTTCGCTGTGTCCCGCCGCCGGGCGCTGTACGGAAAGCGCCACGCTGGCGCTGCCGACGGTGTTCTGCGCGCCGTCCACGAGCAGCGCTTTGACGGCTGACGTCCCGAAATCGATCCCCAGGAACATCGACGGTCAGGCCGCCAGGGGGTGACGCGCGCGTTGCGGCAGGGCCTGGCCGGCCTTGTCGAACAGGTGGCACGCAGCCGGATCGACCGCCAGCCGGATCTGGTCCCGTGCCTTGGTGGCGTCGCTGCCTTCGATTTGCACCGTCACCGGTTCGCCGCCCTCGATCGTGACATGCAGCAGCGTCAGGCCGCCCAGGCGCTCGACCAGGGCGACGGTTCCGGTGATGATCCCGGATGATTCGATGCGCAGCCCTTCAGGCCGGATACCCAGGGTGACCGCTTCGCCGGCCGTGGTGCCCGCGCCTTCGACCGGAACCACGATCTCCACGCCGGACGGCAGCGCCACCGACGTGCCGGTTCCGCCGGCCTTGACCACCCTTGCCGGCATCAGGTTCATCCGGGGCGAGCCGATGAAGCCCGCGACGAACAGATTGGCCGGGTGGTGATACAGCTCCAGCGGAGTGCCGACCTGTTCCACCACGCCGGCCCGCAATACGACGATCTTGTCCGCCATGGTCATCGCCTCGACCTGATCGTGAGTCACGTAGATCATCGTGGCTTTCAATTCTTCATGCAGCCGCAACAGCTCGATCCGCATCTGGCCGCGCAGGGCGGCGTCCAGGTTGGACAACGGCTCATCGAACAGGAACACCTTTGGCTGGCGCACAATTGCTCGGCCGATGGCGACCCGCTGGCGCTGCCCGCCGGACAGGTCCTTTGGGCGCCGTTCCAGATACGGTTCCAACTGCAGGATACGGGCGGCCTCGTCCACCTTCCGGTCACGTTCGGCCTTGGAAACCCCGGCCAGGCGCAACGCGAAGGCCATGTTCTGCCGCACGGTCATGTGGGGATACAGCGCGTAGGACTGAAACACCATGGCCAGCCCGCGATCCGCCGGCCCCACGCGGTTGATCCGCTTGCCGTCGATCATCAGATCGCCGCTGGTGATTTCCTCCAGGCCGGCGATCATCCGCAGCAAGGTGGATTTGCCACAGCCGGACGGGCCCACGAAGACCACGAATTCACGGTCGCCGATGTCCAGGTTGATCCCCTTGATGACCTCGACTGACGCAAAACTCTTGCGGATATCGCGGAGTTGCAGCGTTGCCATGGGTGGCCTCCTTTGTTTGCGAGGGCGATTTGCGCCCGAGGCCGGGCGCCGCGGACGGTCGCGCTCTATTTCACGGCACCGAACGTAAGGCCTTGAACGAGTTGACGCTGGCTGAACCAACCGAACACCAGGATCGGCGCAACGGCCATGGTGGATGCGGCGGACAGCTTGGCAAAGAACAGCCCCTCGGGACTGGAGAATGAGGCAATGAACGCGGTCAGCGGCGCGGCACCGGCCGAGGTGAGGTTGAGGCTCCAGAACGCTTCGTTCCAGCACAGGATCAGCGATAGCAGCCCGGTCGAGGCGACACCCGGCAGGGTCAGCGGCAGCAGCAGGAACCAAACCTCGCCGGCGGTTTTCGCGCCGTCCATGCGGCCCGCCTCCAGGATTTCGTTCGGAACTTCCTTGTAGAAGGTGAACAGCATCCAGACGACGATGGGTAGGTTCATCAGCGCGTAGATCGCTATCAGGCCGCTGCGGGTGTCCAGCAATCCGGCAGTGCGAAACAGCAGGTAGATCGGCACCAACACGCCAACCGGCGGCAGCATTTTGGTCGATAGCATCCATAGCAGGGTGCCGCGGGTCCGGCGCGTCGGGTGGAAGGCCATCGCATAAGCGGCGGGGATCGCGAACACCAGTGCAACCACTGTTCCTCCGACTGAAATGACGACGCTGTTCAGCGCGAAGGACAGGTAGTCCGCCCGAGCAAATACCTCGTGATAGGAGTCAAGCGAGGGGGTGAAGAGCAGGTTCGGCGAGGTTGCGTCGCGTTCCGACTTGAAGCTGGTGAGCACCATCCATGCGATCGGGAAGAACAGCAGCAGCGCCGTCCCCCAGCCGAGGATGAACGACAGCAGGCGCTGCATGGGTGTTTCGCGCATGTGCCTAAACCTCCAGCCGGCGGGCGATGCTGCGCACCAGGAAGAACGCAACGATATTGGCCAGGATGATCGCGACGACGCCGCCGGCCGAGGCTCCCCCGATATCGTATTGCAGTAACGCGCGGGCGTAGATCAGGAACGCCAGGTTAGTGGTCGCGTTGCCGGGGCCGCCCGAGGTTGTGACAAAGATTTCAGCGAACACCGTCAGCAGGAAAATCGTTTCGATCATAATCACCACGCCGATGGCGCGCGACAGATGCGGCAGGGTGATGAAGTAGAATTGCGCCAGTGGTCCGGCGCCGTCCATGCGCGCGGCCTCTTTTTGTTCGTTGTCCAACGACTGAACCGCGGTCAGCAGGATCA
>JAKBCJ010000521.1 GCA_021807975.1 Pseudomonadota bacterium
ACTCGACATTGCCCAACGGGTCCGCTTTACCGAAGCGGCGACCGAGGCCCTCTGGGCTGAAACCGATCTGTTCGCGCTGACCTCCTACTTCGAGGGATACGGCGTTGCCATTGCCGAGGCGATGCGCCGTGGTATCGCCGTCGCGGTTACCAATGTCGGCGCGGTGCCAACTCTGGTGGGACCGGAGGCCGGGATCGTCTGTGCGCCCGGCGACCTGGAGCAATATTCCAAGGCGCTGCGCCGGTTGATTTTTGACCGCGAACTGCGGCGCGCCATGTCCCATATCGCCCGGGAAGCCGGGCAGACGCTGCCATCGTGGAACGCGCAGGCGGAACGCCTCGCCGGCGTGCTGGCAGTATAGCAACAGGAGTTCCAGGAAATGCTGCTAGGTGCGATCGCCGACGATTTCACGGGTGCCACCGATCTTTGCTCGATGCTGGTGCGCGGCGGAATGCGCACCGTGCAACTGATAGGCGTCCCGGGGCCGGATGTGCCGGTTCCCGATGCCGATGCAATCGTGGTGGCGCTGAAGTCGCGCACCATCCCGGCAAGGCAGGCGGTCGAGGAATCCCTCGCCGCGCTGAAATGGCTGCGGGCCGCGGGTGCGAAGCAGTATTTCTTCAAATACTGCTCGACCTTCGACAGCACCGACCGGGGCAATATCGGCCCGGTGGCGGATGCGCTGGTGGATGCGCTGGATTGCGGTTTCGCGCTGGCTTGCCCGGCTTTTCCGACCAATGCCCGCACCGTCTATCTGGGTTATCTGTTCGCCGGCGGCAGCCTGCTGAACGAAAGCGGGATGGAAAATCACCCGCTGACACCGATGACCGATGCCAATCTGGTGCGCGTGCTGTCGCGCCAGACCGAAGGCACGGTCGGGCTGGTACCGTTCGTCACGGTTAACCAGGGCGCGCATGCGATCCGTGATGCTATGACTCAGTTGAAGGAACGCGGCCGGCGCTATGCCATCGTGGATGCCATTACGGATGAGCATCTGATTTCGATCGGCGAGGCCGCGGCGAACCATGCGTTGATTACCGGCGGGTCCGGCGTGGCGATGGGGCTGCCGGCAAATTTCCGGCGGCAGGGGCTGTTGTCGGATGCGGCCGATCCGGGCGCATTGCCGGTCGTCGCCGGGGCATCGGCGGTCGTCGCCGGCTCTTGCTCCCGAGCAACGCTCGCGCAACTGGGATTTGCTCGGAATCATCTGCCGGTGTTCGAGATCGATGCGCTGGCGACACCTGACGCGGCGGCGCTGAGCGAAGCGGCGCTGGCGTGGGCATCCGACAAGATCGGCGACAAGCCGGTGGTAATCGCCGCGTCGGCGCCGCCGGAAAAAGTGGCGGCGTTGCAAGCAAGCCTCGGACGCGAGCAGGCCGGCGCGCTGGTCGAGGATGCGGTCGCCCGGATCGCCGAGGGATTGGTCGCGCGCGGCGTGCGGAAGATGGTCGTCGCCGGCGGGGAAACCTCCGGTTCGGTGGTCGGGCGCCTGGGCGTGCGGTCGCTGCGCATAGGCGGGGAGATCGATCCCGGCGTGCCGTGGACATTGGCCTCCGGCAGCGGTCCTGATCTGATGCTGGCGCTGAAATCGGGCAATTTCGGCGCGACCGATTTCTTCCTGAAAGCGTTCCGCGTGCTGGAAGGCTGACCGATGGATGAGCAAGAAACCCGTGTCCTGCTCAGCGAATTTGGCGCCAGCCTGTTCGCGCGCGGCTATTCCGTCGGCAGTGCCGGCAATATCAGCGTCAAACTGCCGGACGGTTATCTGATGACGCCGACCAATTCCAGTCTGGGCAGACTCGATCCCGGGCGCTTGTCCAAGCTGGATGCCAACTTCAACCATGTCGGCGGGGACAAGCCGTCGAAGGAAGTGTTCATGCATCGCGCGTTCTACCAGGCGCGCGAGGATGCCGGTGCGGTTGTGCATCTGCATTCCACGCAGGCAACCGCGGTGTCGTGTCTGCCGGATGTCGATCCATCCAATCCGATCCCGCCACTGACACCGTATTTCGTGATGCGGGTTGGGCGGCGGATGCCGGTCGTGCCATATTACCGGCCCGGCGACCCGTCGATGGAACCGGCCATTCACGCCGCGGCCCGGGGCGCCCGGGCTGTGCTTTTGGCGAACCATGGGCCGGTGGTGTCGGGCAAGACGCTGACGGACGCGGTCTATGCCGCGGAGGAACTGGAAGAAGCCGCCAAGCTTTTTTTGATGCTGCGCGGACAGGTCCCGCGTTTGTTGACCGCTGCCCAGGTGGACGATCTGCTGACGACCTTCGGCTAAAAGAAAAAAGGCGCCGCAAAGGGCGCCTTTTTCATGCCCGCCAAACGTCGGCGATTATTCCCCCGATTCACTCGCGGAGATTGCAGCGGTCTCGGTGGCCGACGTTGACGCGGCGGAGCTTTTTTTCGGTGCCGCCTTCTTCGGCGCGGCCTTCGCAGCCACGGCCTTCTTCGGCGCAGCCTTTGCAACCGTAGCCTTCTTCGCAGGCGCCTTCACCGTTTCGGCTTTCTTAGCAGCGGTATTTTTCGGCGCCGCCTTGGCTGCGGTCTTCGCAGGTGCGGCTGTTTTGGCGGAGGCCTTCTTCGGCGCGGTCTTGGTGGCGGCTTCCACGGGCGCAGCCTTCTTCGGTGCGGCCTTGGCAGGCGCCTTCACTGGCGCGGCCTTCTTAGTGTCCGCTTTCTTTGCGGCAGCCTTGGTCGGGGCGGCAGTCTTCTTCGCGGTTGTGGTCTTGGCCGCGACCTTTGCAGGGGTTGCCTTGGTGGCGGCGGCCTTCTTAGGCGCAGCCTTCGCGGGGACGGCTTTGGTCGGTGCGGCCTTCACCGCCGCCTTAGCCGGCGCAGCGGCCTTCTTCGCCGCCGGCTTTTTTGCAACGGCTTTTTTGGTCGCGACCTTTACCGCCATGGCTTGCGCGCGGGGGGTCACGGTCGTCGTCTCTTCAGTGCTCACCTGTAAAACTCCTTGTTGTACGTGCCGTCGTTATCCAAGGCTTCGAACAAAGCAGCCGTTCACGTTCCCCGCTGGCCAGACTGTGCGTTTGTTTCATCGTCAAACCGGCCAGCCACACAGGTTGGGCGTATTTCTCAGGGCTCACCGGGCTCTTGTCTGTTTTCAAACGCACGCGGTCCATCGACCGTCCTTCTGCTGAGCGTCTTCGCGCATCGAAAGCATAGGCCAAAGAGTGAATCGATTTGCGAACACAGATTTCGCTATTCATCGCAGCCCCTATAGCTGTCAACAAAAAGCAACCGTTTCGGATCCCATTTAGCAAAGAAAGTTTTGGTGCATAGCATTTTGCACACGCGTGAAAGGACCCACCAACGACCACCTCCGCGTCGCTGGACGCGTCACACCGTTCGGAAAATCTTCAGTT
>JAKBCJ010000522.1 GCA_021807975.1 Pseudomonadota bacterium
GTGGCCCCCATCGCCGGGCGGCTGTCGGATCGGTATCCGGCCGGGCTGCTGGGCGGGCTGGGGTTGGCGGTATTGACTGCTGGGTTGCTGCTTATGCTGCCCTTGCCGCCGGACCCGCCGGTCATCGACGTGGTGTGGCGCGCGATGGTCTGCGGCATCGGGTTCGGATTCTTTCAGTCGCCGAACAACCGAGCGCTGATCTCGGCGGCGCCACGGTCGCGCAGCGGGGTGGCCAGCGGGGTGCTGTCCACCGCCCGGTTGACCGGCCAAACCATCGGCGGCGTGGCGGTGGCGGTGATTTTCGCGCTGATGCCCGGGGATATCGGGGGCGGGGTCTGGGTTGCGCTGCTGGTTGGGGCCGCGTTCTCGGGGTTCGCGTGCGCGATCAGCTTTCTGCGGCTGACGCAGGCAGAGGCGGGTTAGAACAGCCCCGCGAGCTTTCGCTGGAAATCTGGATTGGATATTCTATATCATCGTTCAGAATATTCGGTTGGATGCCAAATCTCATGCCTCTGTTTATCAAGGACGACACCACAGCCGACCTCGTCGCTCAATTGGCGAAAGAGCGTGGCACCACCAAGCAGGCCGCGGTGAAGCAGGCGGTGCAGGCGGAATTGACCCGGATGGCCCGAACGGTGCCGCTGCGAGATCGGTTCGCCGCTTTGCGCGCGTCCCATCCGCTTCCGCCGCGTACAGGGCAGGCCGCCGACAAGGCCTTTTTCGATGAATTATCCGGCGGACTATGACCATTTTTGCCGACGCGTCCGCACTGATCGCCATCATTACCGGAGAAAGCGACGCTGACATGCTCGCCGATATGCTGGAGGCCGATGACGCGCGACTCTGCTCCGCGGTTTCGGTCTGGGAGACGATGGCGGGTATCCGCCGATCCTACAGCTTTACGGTTGCGCAAGCTCGCAGCCAGGTTGAGTTGTTCCTGCATGCCGGGGGCTTTCGGTTCGTCAACATTGGCGAACGCGAATGGACGATCGCAGCCGAGGCCTTCGCCACATTTGGGAAAGGCCGCCATCCGGCCGCGCTCAACATGGGCGATTGTTTCGCCTACGCCTGTGCTCGATCTTATCAAGCGAAACTACTCTACAAAGGCGGCGATTTCATTCAGACCGACCTTGGGTAGAGCAGCCCGCTTGAGCGCACTGTAGTCAATTCGTTTCCATACGCCGCAACATGGTTCGATCCAAAAACCAACTCACGATACGCGCCTGTCACAGCATGCCCGCGTCATCCAGTTCCGCGATCAGCGGCGCCAGTTCGCCGGCATAGGCGCGCCAGCGGCCAAGCCCCCGCGTGTGAACTGGCTGGCGCACCTGGCCGCGACTGACGGTTCGGACATCGCGGTCGATCTCGTGGAACCGGGCGCAGGGCGGTGGCGGCGGATTCCACGGCACTGGCGGTGGCCTGGGGGCGGCTGTCGTTGGCGATGTCTATCTGGCGGCCGCAACCAAACTGGAACTCGTGATCGGCGGCCGGGGCGGTAGCGCCACCGTTCGTGGCGGCGGTGGCGGCGGCAGCTTCATTATTGAGACCTTTGACGGCACCAGTGCGGTGGATATCTTTCTGGCCGTGGCAGGCGGAGGCGGCGGCAGCAGTTTTGTTGGAGGATCCGGCGGCGGCGGAATGGCGGGACCTGCCGGCGGGAGTGGCAGTCAGGGGGGAGGAATTGGCGGCGTAAACGGTGGATACGGGCACGGCGGCTGAAATCCAAAAAGCGGTGGCGGCGGTGGCGGGTATTCCGGCGGCGGCGGCGGGTCTCTATACATCGGTGGCCAAATGGGTTCAGCGTTGGCAGAACATTTGCGGGAGGCCCTGGCGGATCCTCCGGCGGCGGTGGTGGTGGTAACACCGTTTACGGCAGCGGCGGGTCGTATCTGATCTCTTCCGCGACTGCTACGACCACAACGGCGGCTACCAACAGTGGCAATGGAAGTGTCCTGATGGCGCAGGTGTTGTGTTACCTGCGCGGCACCCGAATTCTGATGCCGGTCGAGACGCGGCCCGTCGAGGCGCTTCGCATTGGCGATGCTGTGGTGACCCGTTTCGCCGGGGTGCAGCGGATAAAATGGATCGGCAGGCAAAGCTACGATCCACGGTTCCTGCAACGAAACCCTGACAAAATGCCGGTTTGCATCAAAGCTGGCGCATTGGGCGATGCCACACCAGCGCGGGATTTATATGTCTCCCCGGGGCATTCCCTGCTGCTGGAGAGCAGATTAGTACTGGCTAGCGCGCTGGTGAATGGCGTGACCATTACGCAAAGTATGGCAGGTTTGGCGGGTCAGATCGATTATTTCCAAATCGAGTTGGAAGCTCATGATTGCGTTCTGGCGGAAGGCGCCTGGGCGGAGAGTTTTGCCGATGCGCCAGGCTTGCGCGCGCAATTCCATCACCAAGCGGAATTCTGGGCGCGCTACCCGGACTATGTAACTCCGGACGCGCTTGCGCTATGCGCGCCCCGGCCGGAACGGGGGCCGGCTTTGGGCGTTGCCTTGCGCGAAGTTGTGGCACTGGCGGGACGCGGGCTGGGCGCGGGCTGGCTGGACGGGGCGCTGGATCTGGTTTCCTCCGACTTGATCGAGGGTTGGGCGATGGACGTTTCCCACCCGGATCTGCCTGTGATGCTGGATATCTGGGATGGCGATGTACGGCTCGACAGCGTGCTGGCGTGTGACGCGCGCGCGGATTTGCGGGCGGCCGGCAAGGGGCGCGGGTATTGCGCCTTTTCGTATCGACCGGCTTTACCGCTACGCGCCGAAGTGCTGAAAAACCTTCGTGTGACCCGCGCCGGGGGAGCAGCGGAATTGCGGCGCGGCACAGCCTGCCGGGGCATCGCCGCGTAACCCCCGGGCCGGTGGTTCCACTGGATGTCCGACGCCGCGGTAACCGGATCGACCGATGAAACATGACGGTCAATCATAGGGCGCCGGTGGCTGGCGCGATGCCAGCCACACCCATTTCGATCAGAACACCTGCTCGCCATGCAGGACGATATCCAGCCCTTCCCGTTCCTCCTCCGTGCTGACCCGCAGCCCTACCGTCAGATCGGTGACCTTCAGCAGCACCCAACTGACCACCGCGCAGTAAACAATCGTGGCGGCCACGCCCACGGCCTGAACCGCCAGTAACGACAATCCACCGACATAGGCGCCGGCCGGCGCATCCTTCGTGGCGGACAACGGGCCGAATGCGAACCAGCCGGTGGCAAGCATGCCGAGGATGCCGCCGATGCCGTGTACGCCGAACGCGTCCAGGCTGTCGTCATAACCAAGCGCCGCCTTCATCGTGGTCGCCGTCCAGAAGCACACCGCGCCTGCCACCAAACCGATCGCCAGCGC
>JAKBCJ010000068.1 GCA_021807975.1 Pseudomonadota bacterium
GGTGTTTTCCGTCCTCACCGTCGTCGTGGCGGTGTTGGTCGGATTGAAGGGTGCGGGTATCGGTCCCTCCGGCCCCCACATCGTTCGCGTGTCGGTCGATGGCCTGATCTCCGAAAACCGCAAATTCACCGAATCGATCGAAAAACTGGCCGATGACCGTCAGGTCAAGGCCGTGATCCTGGCGATCGACAGCCCCGGCGGCAGTGTCGCAGGCGGCGAAACCATTCACGATGCCATCGCCCGGGTGGCCGCGAAAAAGCCGGTGGTCGTGACCATGGGTGGCCTCGCGGCCTCCGCCGGCTATATGATCGCGCTGCCGGCACAACGGATATTCGCTCGCGAGGCAACGCTGACCGGCTCCATCGGCGTGCTGCTGGAAACCGGGGAGGTCTCCGGCCTGCTGGAAAAGCTGGGCATCGGCGCCACCGTCATCCGGTCCGGCCCGCTGAAGGACGAACCCAGCCTGGTGCGGCCGCTGTCGCCGCAGGGCCGCGAGGTTCTGCAAAACCTGGTCAACGACATGTACGGCCAGTTCGTGGCCATGGTCGCGTCGGGCCGCCACATGGACGAAGCCAAGGTCCGCGCGCTGGCGGACGGCCGAGCCTATACGGGCAGGCAGGCGCTGGGCCTGGGACTGATCGATGCGATCGGCGGCGAACGGGAGGCCAAGGCCTGGCTGGTGTCGGCGAAGGGCATCCCGGAAGACCTGCCGGTCGAAGACCTGACCCAAAACCGGTTCATCTCCCGGCTATTCTCCGGAAGCCTGGGAATAATGGTTCAGGGCCTGTGGAAAACGCTGATTTCACAAAGCGTTAGTCTTGACGGGGCGTGGGCGGTCTGGCAACGTCCTGGAAGCTGATCGCTGGGGGAAGCCTTGACCAAATCCGAACTGATCGCGGAACTGGCATCAGCCAATCCGCACCTGCGCGGGCAGGATGTGGAAACCATCGTCGCCACGATTTTCGAGGAGATCACGTTCGCGCTTGCCCGGGGAGAACGGGTTGAACTGCGCGGATTCGGCGCCTTTACTGTCAAGCACCGCGATGCCCGAACCGGCCGCAATCCGCGCACCGGCGCGTCTGTCGCGGTGGATGAGAAATCCGTCCCCTTCTTCAAAGCCGGCAAGGAACTGCGCGTTCGTGTCAACGCCGGCGGCGGAGCGTAAAACGGCCTGAGAGGCTCGCCGTGTTCATGCTGTTCCTGATCGTCACCGCCGTCCTGTCTCTGCCCCTGGTGCTGTTCGCGCTGTCCAACACCCAGATCGTGCGCCTGGGTTTGTGGCCACTGGACTACGGGCTGGAACTGCATCTGTCCCTGGCGATCCTTGGCGCCATGGCGATCGCCTTTCTGCTGGGCGCCCTCGTCGTCTGGCTATCCGCCCTCGCCCAGCGCCGCCGCGCTCGGCGGGCCGAAAACCTGGTGCGGCTGCTGGAAGCCCAGATCGAAGACCTCAAAGCGCGTGTCGTGCCACCGCTGTCGCTCCCGCCGGTCCATTGATGCCTCCAACCAATCGACTGATCGTCGCACTGGATACGGTGGACCCCGGTCGGGCCCGGGCATGGGCCGGCGCGGTCGCCCCGCATTGCGGGCTGCTCAAGCTGGGGCTGGAGTTCTTCCTCGCTAACGGCATCGCGGGCTACCGCGCCATTGCCGGTGCCCCGATCTTCCTCGACCTGAAGCTGCACGACATTCCCAACACCGTCGCCGGCGGGGTCCGGGCGGTGTTGCCACTGCGCCCCCGCATGCTGACGATCCACGCCTCCGGCGGTTCGGCGATGATCCAAGCGGCGCACCAGGCCGCTCTCGGTGCCGGCGATCAACGTCCCATGATCCTGGCGGTGACGGTGCTGACCAGCCTGGACCAGCACGATCTGCAAGCGGCCGGAGTCGCTGCGACGCCGGCGGACCAGGTGCTGCGCCTCGGCCGTCTCGCGATCGAATCCGGGGCGGACGGCCTCGTCTGCAGCCCGAAGGAGGTGTCCATGCTGCGCCAGACACTCGGACCGGCGGTGAAACTGGTTGTCCCCGGTATCCGCCCCGAAGGCGCGGCAGCCGGCGATCAGGCCCGGACCATGACGCCGGCCCAAGCGGTCGAAGCCGGCGCGGATTGGATCGTCGTTGGCCGCCCGGTTACCGGCGCCCCCGATCCGGGCGCCGCCGCGGCATCCATTGCCGCCAGCATCCGGTGACCCGCGTCAAGATTTGCGGCATCAACGACCCGATTGCCCTGGATACGGCAGTCGGGGCCGGGGCGGATTGGGTGGGTTTCGTCTTCTTCCCCCCCTCGCCCCGCTATGTCACGCCCCAAGCCGCCGCCGCCCTGACACAACGGCTCCAAAGCGGCCCGCCCCGCGTGGGCCTGTTCGTCGAACCGACCCTGGCCGCGATCGCCGAGGTCCTGGCGCTGGTAAAGCTGGACGTGCTGCAGATCTACGGCGCGGCCGGCCTGTTTCCGGCGATCGAATCCGCCTTCGGCCTGCCGCTGTGGCGGGCGGTGGGGGTCAGCACTCCGGCCGATCTTCCCGACAGTCCCCTCGGCGCCGCCCGGGTGTTGATCGAGGCAAAGCCCCCGGCGGGCGCCACCCGTCCCGGCGGCAACGCCACCCGCTTCGACTGGACAATGCTGCAAGGCTGGACGCCGCCCGCGCCCTGGATGCTGGCCGGGGGATTGACCCCGGACAACGTGGCCGACGCCATCCGTCAGACCGGGGCGGACGCGGTCGATGTCTCCTCCGGGGTCGAAAGCAGCAAGGGCGTCAAGGACCCGGCGTTGATCGAGGCATTCATCGCCGCGGCCAAGGGCGCCTAGCCACGCCGGGCGACTAACGGCCTTACCGGGATGTTCCGCTCGGTGATGACTGTTGCGCGCCACCCCGGGCCGCTTCGGGCCCGGGCGCCGGCATAACGCCACGCGGGCCGGACGAACCGGCGGGTCCATCGGACCCGGGCAGACCGGCGGTAGAGGCGAAGCACGAGCCGGCCGCTGCAACCAAGGTTGCATTCCCATTCGGCGCGGTTCGGCCGATCAAGCCGCTGGCCGATGGAAACACATCCGGCGACACGCTCCCGATCCTCCGCGCGTCCTAATCGACCGCGGCCGCAATCCCGGCACCGGGCGCCGATGCCGGTACACCGCCGCCCGGAGAACCGGATGAAACGGCCAGGTCCGAAACCGGCGCGCCCGGCCAAACAGGCTCCATATCGTCCGTTTGCATGGCGGCTGCGGGACTGCCGCCCTGCCGGATTTGCATCGACGTCAGCGGCGGCCTGCCGCCAACGGTGTTTGGGGAGGTGCCGGGGCTGCCGGGGCTGCCGGGGCTGCCGGAGCCGGACCCGCCTTGTACGGTATAGTGCATACGGACCGCGGTAAACTCTCCATCGGCTTTACGATCCAGCGAAACGACAGCGATCCCCGCGGATTCCGCCTTACCGCCCACGCCGGGCGCAGCCCGCACCTTCCGGCCGTTCAGCCAGACCGAGCCGTTCGACACCCGAACAAAGCTCTCCAGCACCAGATGTTTTACTCCACGGCCGAAATACCCGGCGGGATCCGATGTCAGCCTGTCGCCCGCCACCGTAACAGCCAGCGCCTGTCCGGATACATAGCGGCCCGAAACGGTGACGAACTGACCGTTGGTCAGCGTTGATGCCGCTGTTCCGGTCAGCACGAGGCCGCCAACCCGGGCCGAACCGCCATCCAGAACGACTTGCCCATGCACATTGAACCCGCCCGGCCTGGCCGCATCAACGCGGGAGGCAGCCAGAGTACCGTTGGCCCTCCGCAGTCCGCTGACAACGATCCAGTCCCCTGGCCGGATGCTGGCGGCGCCCCGGGTATTCGCGCCAATGTCAACCCGCTGGCCCGCGATGGTCAACAGCCCGGTGCCGGGTTCTACAGCATCGATCCGGCCCGCGACCTCCTGGCGCACCGATATGGCAGAGGCCACGGGCGCGCTTGGGGATCCATATGCCTGGATAGCCACGACCTGGCCGACGCGCAGCAAGGCGGGGGACGCCCGGACACCGCCAATATCCACCGTGGCCGAACTGTCATACCGCACTTCCAGGCCGTTGACGCAGATCGAGGCAAAGCCGGTAATCACCCCCACGATTCCGGTTCCGCCAATCCCCCTGTCAACCACCGGGGGCGCCCCCGTTCCGCCGATGCCCCGGTCGGCGACCCTCGGCCCGCCATTCGGTCCGATACGGCACACCGCTGCAGTCCCGGGTGTTCTGGCCCCGTATGCGCCAGCCCCGGCCTTCCCGCCGACGGGTGCGTCTGGAACGGAGCAAGCCGCCATCAAGCCGGCCATCCACAGTATAGCCAGCCGCTTCACGACAGACCTCCGCCATCGCCCGAATCGTGGTCGTCGAACAGATAGACACCGAAATTGACCCGCCGCCGGTCCACCGCGGCTTCGCCCGGACCTGGCCCCGCCAATTCCATCGCCCGGCGGTTCACGTCGAGCAAAACCCCAAGGGCCGCGGCGCGCGCATAGTCTTGCAACTCCCGGGCCTGTTGGGCGGTCAGCCGGTCGTAATGCACGCTGCGATCGAGAAACGGCGCCACGTCCACCGCACTTATATTAGCGGCAGCGGCCGCAATGTGATCGTGCAGATTGCGGCTGAAGTAGAACACCTGTGCCTCACCCCCTGGCCGGGGTATAAACGCGGCGGTGTTCAACCGCACCCGATCGTCCGGATCCATGGAAACCACGCCATGCGCCAGCAGATCGTCAAGCACGGCGCGCGGACGCACGTCGGTTGTGATCGATGCGACGAGCGAATCGAAGTCGGCATCGCGGCCGCCACCCGGGGAACCGCCGCGGCGCAGCCGGCGGGGCTGGCTGTCCGCATCGATATAGGGCGTCGAACCCACCCAGCGCGCGACGATCTGGCCGGCCAGGGTGACGACCTCCGGCACAGTCGCCGAGTCGGACGGCAGTTCCCGCAGCCGCTTGATTTCCTTGCGGTGGACACCTGTCAACAGACTGATCCGGCTGTCCGTCCGCGCCTTCGGATCGGTCAGGATATCGTTGACCGCAACGTCGATGAACAAGGCACGAAGCGCATCGGAGAACACGGGAAACGTGAGCCCGCTGCGCATCATCAGGCCGACCAATGGCCGCATGAGCCGGCATGCCGCCTTAAGCAGCGCGGCCGGGGTGAGCGGTGAGGTGGAATGCGGCTGGGTCATCGGGGGTTAAAATGATGTCATTCACAGGATATGTACCACGGACTGCGTGGGAAAATCACCCACAAAACGCCTGAAACCGGTTGACGTGGGAAGTTTTCCCACATACGGTCATTCCGGTAACGCGCGCGTCTTTAACTTTCTTTTAAACATTATGGTTTAACCAGTGCAGCCGCTCCCTTATCGCACCAACGCAACGAGGCTCTGATGTCGTATGTCGCCGCCTCTCCGCCGCGAACCAATCGCAAGGCGGCCAGCCATCGACCCTTCGCCCCGCTGTCGGGGGGATTTTTGCCGGTGGCGCGGGATGATACCGCCCCAACAGGCGATGAACTCGACCTGCGCCAGTTACGCCATCACACCAAGAACACCCTCCAGCGCATTCTAGGCCTGATCGCGGCGGCACCGGGCCTTAGCCAGACCCCGGCCGGCGAGAAAATTATTCGGGAGCTGGAACACCGGATTCGTTTATCCGCCAGTATCTCGGATGCGCTGTTCGGATTTACCGAAGCGCCGGGGGCGATGGCGGAGCGACTGCGCCAGTTGGCGGGTGCGATGGTCGATCTGATGCGCGATCCCGATCAGATCATCCGGATTGGGGTATCAGTGCGCGGGCAATGCCCGGCCCCGCTGCGTGAAGCGGTGATCCGCGGCGCTCATGAACTGATCGGCAATGCGATCAAGCACGGAATGAAGGCCCGCCATTCGGGCCGAATCGCGGTTCGGCTGGTCACGACGGACGAACTCACCGTCCTGACCGTGACCGACAACGGATGGGGATTTACCGGCATGCCCCGCGACGGGGAGGGTCTGGCACTTGCCCGCGGCTTTGCCTGCCGCCGCGGCGGAACATTGCATCTGGACGGCGCCGACGGTACGGTGGCGATAATGGAACTGCCGCATTAAGTCAGGCGGCGCCGAACAGTCCCATCCTGTGCGGACCAGACCGACCCATGGCATCGTGAATACGTCGTTATGTTCAATTTTTTCGATAAGTCGGCATTTCCGTTAAATTCACATCTCATTACCGGGATTTCTCTCGCCTTTTTCCCACTTATCGGTTAGAAAGTGTCAATGGAAAAATGCCGACCTTTACATATGCGTGCGGTCAGCCGATCAGACGGAAGTAAGACCTCTGCCATTGCGGCCTTCAATCTTCTGCTCGTTTCACGCAACGCAGATTGGTTTGCCGCGGTAACCGGGGCCGCGCAAACCCTTGGCCACGGCGACGTGTCCGCCTGCGACGCACGCGATGCTCTTGCACGGCTCGCGGGAACCACCGCCCACTACTCCCACCTTCTGGTTGACCAGAACGCAGCCGACGGGCTTATGGAAGAACTGGCCGACGTCTCGATCGAAGTGATTTCGCCCGATACCGATATGCTGGTTCTCGGTACCGTCAACACCCGGCACCCGCATATCCGTGTTATATCGACCGCGACACCCCGGTCCGTCCTTGAGGCCTTGATGGCAAAGTCCACCCCGCGTAACCGGCCTGTCATGGATATCGCCGAACTGCGCGCGGCGCTGAAAGGCGCGATGATCGAAACCCGTTATCAACCGATCGTCCGCGTCGCCGACCGCAGGCCCGTCGGCATTGAAGCCCTGGTCCGCCTGAATCATCCGGAAAGAGGCACGCTGCTGCCCGACCGCTTCGTGCCCCAGATCGAAGACGCGGGTCTGGCCGCGGAACTGACCACAATCGTGTCCGCCCGGGCATTCGCCGACCTCGCCGGGCCGTTCGTGGCCGGGCGCGGGCTGCGCGTATCGGTGAATTTCCCACTCGATGTCCTGCTGATGCCCTCCGCGCTGGACCGGTTGGAGGAACAGCGGCACGCGGCGGGCCTGCTGGCGGACCGGATCGTCATCGAACTGACCGAAAGCCGCCCGGTCGATGATATCCCGATGCTGTCGAAGTCGCTGGAACGGCTGCGCGGGCTGGGGTACGGCGTCGCGATCGACGATGTGGGCCCTGCTGTCCCACGTCTGGCGCCGCTTCTGGACCTGCCGTTCACCAGCCTGAAGCTGGACAAGGAACTGGTTCAGAAAGTCCTCCAGTCGGCCGAAATCGAAGAATTTCTTGCGACAACGATCGCGCAGGCCAAGGCACATGACCTGACCGTGGTCGCCGAGGGCGTGGAAACCGATGCGATCTGGGATCGGATGCGGCAACTTGGCGCCGATCACGTCCAGGGCTTCCTCGCCGCGCGCCCCCTGCCCGTCGCCGCCATACCGGTGTGGTGGGATTCCTGGGTCGGCAAGAATCTGCCGCGCGCCTAGCCGGGCATTGCCACCCGCCTGGAAACAGGGGACGATAACCCGGCAGGGAGCTGGGAGGCCGGGATGGCGCGCAATGTGGCGGTCGGAATCGGGATCATGGAATACCCGTTCCAGTCCGCCGACGGATTCTGGCGCTGGGTCGATCTGTGCGAACAGGGCGGCCTGGATTCCATCTGGCAGACCGACCGCATCATCAGCAAAACCCCGATCCTGGAATGTATGACCGCGTTGGCCGCGATTGCCGGTCGCACCCGGCGCATCAAATTCGGCGTCAACGTGGTGTCGGTCGCCCTGCGCGAGCCCGTGCTGTTGGCGAAACAATGCGCCACCATCGACGTGCTGTCCGGCGGCCGTCTGTTGCCGGGCTTCGGCATCGGCAGCCCGCGCGGCGCGGAATGGAACGCGATGAACATCGATACCACGACTCGCGGCCGCAAAACCGACGAAGCCCTGGAAATCATCGGCCGCCTGTGGGCCGGTGAGGCACTGGATTATAACGGACGGCACTTCAAGCTGACCAAGGCCTCGATCTCGCCGCTGCCGGTTCAGCCCGACCTGCCGATGTGGATCGGCGGCTCCTCGGAGGCGGCGATGAAACGCACCGCCCGCATGGGCACCGGCTGGCAGGCCGGGGCGGAGACCCCTGACACGGTGGGAACCGTGATCGCCGGCATCAAGGCCGCTCTGGTGGAAACCGGCAGGACGATCGACGAAGATCATTACGGCGCCGCGTTCGCGTTTCGCTTCGGCGGCCCCGGCGATCCCGGCGTCGCCAAGGTGTCGGAGCAATACCGGACCCGCACCGGACGCGACCCGAAGGACACCTTCGCGATGGGCGACGCCGACGTCATCGTTCAACGCCTGCACGACTATATTCAAGCCGGAGCATCGAAATTCATCCTGCGCCCGATCGCCGACGGCGACACGGATATGCTGTTGCAAACGAAGCTTCTGATAGAAGAAGTCTTGCCGCGGGTCGCCGCCCTGTGGCCCAAAATACGGAAGTCCGCTGCTTAGCGGACGGGCGGCGCCCGGGGGCGGGACGGAAAAATACCGATCGCTTCGCCGAACCCGGCTGATCAGCCGATCGCCACTGCCGATCCGAAACCTTGCCCCCGGCCCGTCCAGGGTCTAGAAGCCCGCACCTTTTCCAATTCTACCGAATGGACCAAACCCCATGAAGCAGCAGGCGAACCTGATTCGCGCCGGCCAGGTGATCGAGCATGAAGGCAACCGCTGGACGGTGCTGAAACAGCAGATCATCACCCCCGGCAAAGGCGGAGCCTTTATCCAGGTTGAAATGCGCAACCTGAAAACCGGCAACAAAACCAACGAACGCTGGCGCACCGCGGACACCGTCGAACGTCTGACGACCGAGGAAAAAGAGTACACTTACTCTTACATGGATGGCACCAACCTCGTGCTCATGGACCCGGAAACCTACGAAGAAGCCCACGTTCCGGCCGATCTGATGGGCGACGCCGCCCCCTTCCTGCAGGACCAGATGAAGCTGGTGGTTGATCTGGTCGAAGGCGAACCCGTCGCCATCCACCTTCCAGGCAGCGTCATCCTGGAAGTCGTCGAAGCCGATCCGGTGGTGAAGGGCCAGACCGCGTCCTCCTCCTATAAGCCCGCCAAGCTGTCCAACGGCGTCAAGACCATGGTGCCGCCGTTCATCGAAGCCGGCGAACGCATCGTTGTCCGCACCGAGGACGCCAGCTACGTCGAACGCGCGAAGGGCTGAATGGCCTTTCGTCTTTCCCCCCATCTGACCGTCATGGCCAACGCCGCCCAAAAGGCGTCGAAGCGGCTGTTGCGCGACTTCAATGAGGTCGAGCAGTTGCAGGTCAGCATGAAAGGTCCGTCCGACTTCGTCTCCCAGGCCGATCTGCGCGCCGAACAGACAATAAGGGAAGAACTGACCAAAGCCCGCCCCGGCTATTCGTTCCTGATGGAGGAGTCCGGTGCGTCCGGCTCCGACAACTGGACATGGCGCTGGATCGTGGACCCGCTGGACGGCACCACCAACTTCCTGCACGGCATTCCGCACTGGGCGATCAGCATCGCGCTGGAACGTCGGTTGCAGGACGGAACAACCGAAATCAACGCCGGGCTGATCTACGCCCCGGCGGTGGATGAAATGTTCTGGGCCGAAAAAGGCACCGGCGCCTTCATGAACGAACGCCGTCTGCGCGTCTCCGCTCGGCGGGAAATCACCGAGGCAGTGTTCGCCACGGGAATCCCGTTCGGTGCTGTATCCTCGATGCGCCAACGCGCGTTCAGCCGGACGCTGCCGATGCTGATGCCGCAGGTCGCCGGCATCCGCCGGTTCGGCGCCGCGGCGCTGGACCTCGCCTGGGTCGCGCATGGCCGGTTCGAGGGCTATTGGGAACTCGGTATCAAGCCCTGGGACATCGCCGCCGGCGAATTGCTGGTGCGCGAGGCCGGCGGCTACGCCACCGATGTCGGCACCGGCAACCCGCTGGAAACCGGCAATATCGTCGCCGGCAACACCCACCTGCACGCCAAACTGCGGGAAATCGTCGCCGAGGGGATGCGCGCCCCTGCCTGAACCCGACGCCAACCGTAAACGGAGGACAAAATGCCGACGTTTTCGGTTGGACAAACCGTCTATCACAGGTCCGGCAGCATAGCGGCAAGGTCGTCGCGACAGAGGGCGACACCGTCTATTTCGTCCTGCCCAACGGCGTGGAGATGGATTTCCGCGCCGACGACCTGACCGCCGCGCCTCCTTCGGGGAAAGCCGCCCCGGTGGCCGAGGGCACCGCCCCTGCCCGCCTGCTGACCGACGCCGATATGACCCGGGAACACCGCAAGGTCCTGGCGCCCATCCCCATGCGAACCCTGCAAACGATCGCCGGATTGTATGAGCGTCAGCCAAAAGCCGGGCGGTTCAGTGCCCCGGGCGTGGCGCAAAAGCTGAACTACATCGCCGCCGTCACCGCCATACCCTACCGGACGATGAAACAGTTCAGCGACAGCCCCGGCGAACTGGGCCTGATGATGGCCCGCGGCCTGTCAGTCAGGCCGGGCACGGCCAACAGCTAGGACGCTATAGCGAAATGGCCGTTCCAACGGGCGCACCGTCAGTGGATGCCGTCATGGCGGGCGCAAGGCCCCATGAGCGCTAAAATAGTGCGGCATCAAGCCCGGCCATGACACGGGGGGTGCAACCCGTTGCTATCGCTATGTAAACGCCCATGGGGCCTGGCGCACGCACGACGATGGAACGCCGGCAGCTCCCCTCAACCGCTTCGCTTACCCCGCCAACGCGTCCCCGGCATCCGGAGAACCCGGCGCCGTGGCCCATGCAAGCTCCACCAACGTAACTGTGCGCCGACCCACGCCGTCCAGTTGGCAGACGATCAGCCCCTGCTCCTCCATATAGCTCAGCACCCGCCGGGCACGGCCGAGTGAACGGGTGCCATAGGCGCGGGCGATGGCCAGATCACCCGGGCACGGCAGTCCCTCCCTGGCCGCTCGGGCGATCATCATGAAGATGCCCTGCATATCCTCCGGCAGCACAGCGGCCCGGGCCAGCACATCCTGCCACACCTCGTCCTCCGCCATTTCGATGCCGATGCCGGCGCGCGCCCGGGTCAGCATGCGGCGGAACGCCGCAAGGTCCAGCGCCCCCGCACCCAGGCCCTCAATCCGGCACCGCACCAGGAAGTCCTGATACAGCACCCCGATTGCCCGGAATCCGGCCTCCGGGTCCGCCAGGATCGCGCGCAGGATGCGATCCAGCCGCCCGCGCCGTTCCGCCAGCACCTCGGGATCCGCCGGTTCCTCCGCCACGTCGGTTCGGGCCTCCGCTCCGGCCGGCCTGGCGGCCATAAGCTGGCTCAGCAGGTCTGGCGGCGGCGGGCGAACCGGACGGCGCTGGGTCCGCACTGCCTCGGGCGGAGGTGCGGCCAGGATCACCGCCCTCACGTCTTCTAAAGCCGCCTCCGGCAGCGGCATCAACTTTGGCACCGAATTCGGCGGCTGGGTTTCCGTCGGTCCGATGCGAAGCCCCAGCGGAAAGCGGGACAGCGCCGGCCCCAGCGCCATGAAATGCCCCTGCTCCAGATCGCGGAACGTTTCCGCATGCCGCCGTTCCATCCCCAGCAGGTCGGCGGCGCGCGCCATGTCGATATCCAGAAAGGTGCGGCCCATCAGGAAGTTAGAGGCCTCGGCCGCGACGTTCTTGGCCAGCTTCGCCAGCCGCTGGGTCGCGATCACCCCCGCCAGCCCACGCTTGCGGCCCCGGCACATCAGGTTCGTCATGGCCCCCAGGGACAGCTTGCGCGCCTCGTCCGAGACATCCCCCGCGACAGCCGGGGCGAACAACTGCGCCTCATCCACCACCACCAGCATCGGATACCAATGGTCTCGGTCCACATCGAAGATCCCGCCCAGGAACGCCGCCGCCCGGCGCAACTGGTTCTCCGCATCCAGCCCCTCCAGGTTCAGCACGGTGGACACGCGATGAACCCGGGCACGCTCCCCGGCTAACTGGAGAGCGTATTCGGAATGGATTTCGGCATCGATCACCAGATGGCCAAAACGCTCCGCCAGCGTCACGAAGTCGCCCTCGGGGTCGATGATGGTCTGCTGCACCCGTGGCGCGCTCTGCTCCAGCAGCCGGCGCAGCAGGTGGGACTTGCCCGACCCTGAATTGCCCTGAACCAGCAGGCGGGTCGCCAGCAACTCCTCCAGGTCAAGCGCCGCCACGGCGCCCGACGCCGTATGTCCCATCCCGATCGCCACTGTCATGTCCCGACCCGGAGCCTCCGCACGCGGAGCTTGCTGTCAGCCAGACCAGGCACTGCCGCGCCTACCGCCAACGGCTCAACCGTTCGGCGGCAGCCCGCATATCGTCCTCCGGCCCGCAATAGCTGAACCGCACGAACCGGTTGCCCCGGCCCCGGTCGAAATCCACTCCGGGGCTGACGGCAACCCCGGCCTCCCGCAGCATCCGCGCGCAGAACGCAACGCTGTCGTTGGACCGGTCGCCAATATCCGCGAACAGGTAAAACGCGCCCTCGGCCGGCGACAAGCGCGCAAACCCCGCCTTCGGCAGCGCCTCCAGCAGATAGTCCCGCGACCGGCGATACCGAGCGATGTTGCCCCGCAATTCGTCCTGGCAGTCGAACGCGGCCTCGGCCGCGACCTGGGCGATATAGGGCGCGCTGATGAACAGGTTCTGCGCCAGGCACTCCACCGGCCGGGTAAGGTCTGGCGGCAGCACCATCCAGCCGATGCGCCAGCCGGTCATGGAGAAGTATTTGCTGAAACTGTTGACCACCACGGCGCTGTCGCTGAACTCGGCGGCGGAGGCCACCGGGCTGTCGTAGTTCAGCCCGTGGTAGATTTCGTCGCTGATCAGCCGCACGCCGTTGCGGTCGCACCAGACCGCGATGGCGGCCAGTTCGTCCCGGTGCAGCATCGTGCCGGCGGGGTTGCACGGGCTGGCGACGATCAGGCCGTCGGGGCGCGGGTCCAGCGCCTCCAGCATCGCGATGCTGGGCTGGAATCGGGTTTCGGGGCCGGCCTCCAGGATGACTGGCACCATGCCCAGCGCGGTCAGGATGTTGACATAGGGCGGGTAGAACGGCGCGGCCATGGCGATGCGGTCACCGGGATCGAACGCCGCCAGGAACGCCAGCGGGAACGCGCCGGACGCGCCCACCGTCACGGCGATACGCTCGATCGGCGGTTCGATGCCGTACCAGTCTTTGGCATGCTCGGCGATACGATGGCGTAAGGACCGCAGGCCGAACGCCTCGGTATAGCCCAGCGGATGGCCGGATCGCAGCGCCGCCTCCGCGGCGGCCACGGCACCAGCGGGGGCGCCGGTTCCGGGCTGGCCGACCTCCATGCGGATGATATGCGGCGCACCGGGGGCGAGTTCCGCCTGACGGGCGTTGGCCGCGGCGATCACATCCATCACGATGAAAGGCGGGGCCGACGCGCCCCTGCCGATTTTCAGGACCATGATGTTGAATCCAGTGCCAGATTAAGGATAGGCCAGATTGTAACGGAGAACGGTACGATCAGTTCGACCCTATCGCCAGACCATAGCTTCGCGGATCGGCAGCCCAACCGCAGGAATCCTTGCTGCCGGGCAGATAGTCACTGCACGCGATGACGTTCGCCCGGCCCGGCTCCGGCACCGGGACACTCATGGGCTGCCTGGTCCGCAGAGTGTCGATCAGTGCGGCGGCGACGGCCAGCGGGGCACCTTCCTGACCGGACCCGCTGGCGGCGGCCCGGAACGCATTCATGCCGGGGTTCCACACCACCCCCGCGGACAGCAGCGGCGGCGTAACGGCGGTTGGCGATGCGGCGGCCAGAATGCCCACTCCCGGCATGATCCGGCCGGTGCCGAACAGATTGTCCATCGTCAGCGCACAGGTCACGACGTTGCCATCGCGGTCCATGGTCACGAACCCGGTGGAGGCCGGATACAACACCCCGGCCGGCGGTGCGCCCTTGGCCGCCAGCGCCGCTTCGGGGGTTACACCACCCGCGCGATAGCGGGCCGCCACCGCCAGGGCATGCGCCGCGGCGCCAGCCATGTCGTTGGGATTGCCGGCTAATACGTCGAAGGCGCCAGCGGCTGCCAGCCCGCCATCGGCGGGCGGCGGCAGGAACGAAACCTTGTCGCTGTGAAAATCGCGCGACAGCACCGGGGCCAGCTTCGGCAGCGCGCGCCGCAGATCCGCGAGCTTGATTGGACCGCCAATCTCGTCCGACGCCGACTCGATATGCCGAGCCAGGCTGCCCAGATACAGATCGCCGACACCGCTGACCCGCAGTTGCGCCAGCGTCTCGCCAAGGTCGGGCTGACGCAGGGTCTGGCCTTCGGTCAGCACCGCGCCATTCCGGCTGAACACCGCGTGGGCGCCGGGATCAGCCAGCAGCGGGCCGGACACCACAGCCAGATCCTTGGCCAAAGCGCGGGAGACCGGCACACCAAAGCGGGCAAGCTGTTCGGCCGAGGCCAGGATACCCTCGAACGGCAGCGAGCCGTAGCGCGCATGCAGCAGGAAGATGCCGCGCGCCATCATCGGCACGGCTGCCG
>JAKBCJ010000069.1 GCA_021807975.1 Pseudomonadota bacterium
CGACCACGGTCGGGTTGCCGACCTCGCCCACCGCCTCGATCGCCGCCTGCAAGCGCGGCCGTCCGTCGTGCATCCCCCAGTGGCGGGCGATGTTTTCCACCACCACGATGGCATCGTCCACCAGGATGCCGATGGCGAAAATCAACGCGAACAGGCTAACGCGGTTGATCGTGTAGCCCATCAGCCAGGCCGAAAACAGCGTCAGCAGGATCGTGGTCGGGATGACGACCAGTGTCACCACCGCCTCCCGCCAACCGATGGCGAAGGCGATCAGGACCACGATCGACACCGTCGCCAGCCCCAGGTGGAACAGCAACTCGTTCGCCTTGTCGTTGGCGGTGCGGCCGTAGTCGCGGGTGACCTCCACCCGCAGATCGGGCGACAGCAGGTTGCCGCGCAGGGCCTGCACCCGATCGACGATCGCCCGTGAAACGACAACGGCGTTGGCGCCGCCCCGTTTGGCCAGAGCCAGACTGACCGCCGGCCCGCGCTGCCAGCCGTCCTTGACCGGGGCCAGATTCCAAACCCGGCTTTCCGCCGTGCTGGGGCCGATCACCACGCTGGCGACATCGCGCACATAGACCGGACGGCCATCGCGCGTGGTCAGCAGCAGCAGGCCGATATCCGGTACGCCTTGCAAGGTCTGGCCCGCCGCCAGCGTCCGCGCCAGGCCATCCTCGCGGATCGCGCCAGTGACAAAGGCGCGGTTCGCATCGCGCACCTTGCCGATCAACTGCTGCAGCGTCACACCGAACAGCGACAGTTTTTCCGGGTCCGGTTCGACGCGGATTTCCTCCGGGCCGGCGCCGACGAGGTAACTGGTGCCGATATTATCGACCTTGGTCAGCTCACTGCGGAGCTTGACCGCTACATCATAGAGATCCTTGTCGGTCCAGCGCCCGGCGGCTTGCGGCTGAGCAGACAGCGTCAGCACCACCACGGCGACGTCGTTGATGCCCCGCCCGACGATCAGAGGTTCGGGGACGCCGATCGGCATCTTATCGAAATTGGCCCGGATTTTGTCGTTCACCCGCAGCACGGCGTCGTCTTCGTTGGTGCCGACGTTGAAGCGGACGGTCACGACACTGCTGTCGTCCTGGGTCTGGCTGTAAACATGTTCCACGCCGCCGATCGCCTTGACGATCGTTTCCAGCGGCTTGGTCACCAGTTCGACCGCGTCGGCCGCCTTCAGTCCGTTGGCCCGCACGACGATATCGACCATCGGCACGCTGATTTGCGGTTCTTCCTCCCGCGGGATGGTCAGCAAAGCGATCATACCGGCGGCCAGCGCCGCCAGCAGAAACAGCGGCGTCAGCGGCGAGCGTATCGTCGCCCGGGTCAGCCGTCCGGAAAAGCCAAGGTTCACGGTTGCACCAGCACATCCCCGGCGCGGACGCCGGACAGAAGTTCCAGACCGTTCGGGATCGACGGCAGGGGCGTTTCCTGGCCGCGCTGAACCGGCGCCTCTATCGTGCTGCCGTCCGCCTGACGCAGCCGGACATAATCGAGGCCGAAGCGGGTCGCGACGTAGTTTTCGGGCACGACGAAGCCCGGCCTTGTGCCGGCATCGATCCACACACGCACCCGGTCGCCGACGAAATAGGTGCCAAGGCCGGGCACTTCGGCGTCCGCGACCACCCGGCCTTCCTCGATCTTTGGATAGATCAGGGTCAGCTTGCCGGACCCGCCGCTTTCGACCCCCAGTTGCCGGGCATCCAACTCAATCGGATCACCGGCTTTCAGCGATACCGCATGACGTTCGGGAATGCGCAGGCGCAAGCGGTATGGCTGCTCGCCGATGGTGACGACGGTATCGCCGTTCATCACCACGGTTCCGTTGGTCAGCGGGGCCGTCAGCACCCGGCCGGCGACCGGGGCCAGCACCTTGCCCTCGTCCAGCATTTGCTGGGCGACCGACCGCTGGGCGCTGCGCGCTTGCAGGGTCGATGCCGCGACATCCACCGCGGTGCGTGCCTGGTCCATCGTGGCGCGCGGCCCGGCACCTTGCCGAGCGAGGGTCTCGGCGCGGGTGAGGTCGATTTTGGCTTGTGCCAGGGTGGATTGCAGGCCACTGATTTCGGCGTCCAGGGAGTTGATCTGCAGCAGCAGCTTCTCATCGGCGACCACCGCGACGACCTGCCCGGGGGTCACAAGATCGCCCTGGCGCACCGCCAGTCGGGCGACGGTGCCGCTGATGCGCGTTCTGGCGGGTTCGACAAAGGGACTTTCGACGGTGGCATAGACTGCCTTCCGATCGGTGATGGTATCGGCCTGAACCCTGAATGTCGTTTCGGCGCGCACGCCAAACGCCATCAGGACCATTACGGCCGAGATCGGCAGGAAACCCGGTTTCATGAAACGCTCCTGTCAGGAAGACCCTGTGGCAGCCGTGCCGGACGGACGGAACCGCCCGGCGTCGGCCGCCCGGTATCGATTTGGCAGTCTTATCGCCGCCCGGTCTTGTCGCCGCCCGGCCTTACCGCCGATCGACAACCGCACCGGTGCCGGCATCGATGGTGACTGTCGGCAGTCTTGCGTGCTTCCATGCCATGATTCCGCCCGCCATGTGCGCCGAGACGGGAACCCCGGCGGCGATGCATTTGGCGACCGCGGCCGCGGAACGCTTGCCGGACCCGCAGTGCAGCACAACCGGGCGTTCGCCAACCGGCAGGAAGGCCGGATCGAACGTGGACAGCGGCGATAACAACGCGCCGTGAATCCGTTCGGCCATGTATTCCGCCGGCTCGCGCACATCGATCAGCACGATTTCATGGCGCAGAAGAGCGTTGTGTATTTCTGTCGGCGTCATGTCCCGTAGCTGGGCTTGGCTCTGCATTTTCGGCTCCTTGGTTGTTGATGGAATGCTGCCGCCAGTATTCAGACTGGCAGACTTATGATCGATTCGACACTGCTTGCATTGATCCAGTTCAATGCAAGCCGGGCCAAAACGGCGAAACTCATTTGCGCTTTCATTGTAAGGCCAAAACGCGATGAGGAGAGCAGATCGTATTGGGTTTGCAGAAAATCTCGAACAGCGTGTTCAGCACGGCTCGGGCCGCCGGACTAGAGACCGAGTACCAGATCGTCTGCCCATCGCGGCGGGCCTTCACCATCCCATCGCGCCTCAGCAGCGCAAGATGCTGCGACACGGTGGAATCGCGCAAACCAAGGAAGGCCGCCAGGTCGCCGACGGAACGCTCACCCTCCGTCAACTGACACAGAATCAGCAGACGATGTGGGTTGGCGAGCGCCTTCAGCAGAGAGCTGGCCTGCTCCGCCGCCGCGGCCATTTGGTTTGGATCCAGTGCTTCGGTTTCCGTATTTTCCATATTGCGTATTTACGATGATACGAATATAAATGTCAACACGGTTGAACGTTGGGGAAGCAAAAAATGGCCGAAATCGTTGTTCTGGGGGCTGGCTTAGGGGGCGTGCTGGCGACCTATGAAATTTTGCATCAGACACGCAGCGAAGACCGCGTCACCCTGATCGGGGAGGAAAAGACCTATCATTTCGTCCCCTCGAACCCGTGGGTCGCGGTGGGCTGGCGCAAGCGCGACGATATCGAGGCCGATCTGGCCGGTGTCATGCGCCGCAAGGGCGTGCGCTACCTGTTGCAGGGCGCCCGCCGGGTCGATCCGGACGCCAGGCAGATCGAAATGAACGACGGCAGCGTGGTTGGCTATGACTACCTGATTATCGCCACAGGCCCCGATCTGGCGTTCGATGAGATCGAGGGGCTTGGACCCGGGGCCCACACCCAATCCATCTGCCATGTCAGTCACGCCGAAAAGGCCCGTGCGGCGTTCGAGGCGTTTTGCGAAAACCCCCGCCCGATCGTGGTCGGCGCGGCGCAGGGCGCATCGTGCTTTGGCCCGGCCTATGAGTTCGCCTATATCCTGGACACCGAACTGCGCAGGCGGAAGATCCGCGACAAGGTCAAGATGACCTACATCACGCCGGAACCGTACATCGGCCATTTGGGCCTGGACGGCGTCGGCGACACCAAGTCGCTGATGGAAAGCGAATTCCGCAACCGCCACATCGGCTGGATCACCAACGCCAGGGTCAAGCAGATTACCGCCGGTGAAATGACGGTCGAGCAAATGGACGATTCGGGCGGACTGTTGAAGACCCATACGCTGCCGTTCGGGTTTTCAATGATCCTGCCGCCGTTCCGCGGCGTGGCGGCGGTGCGCGGGCTGGAGAAGCTGGTGAACCCGCGCGGCTTCGTGCTGATCGACGAATACCAGCGCAACCCGACCTATCCGGAGGTATTCGGCATCGGCGTCTGCGTCGCCATCCCGCCGGTCGGCCCCACCCCGGTTCCGGTCGGCACGCCGAAAACCGGGTTCATGATCGAATCGATGGTCACCGCGACGGCGCAGAACCTCGGTCGCCTGCTGCGGGGTGAAAAGCCGAACGCCCACGCGACCTGGAATGCGGTTTGCCTGGCGGATTTCGGCGATGGGGGCGTGGCTTTCGTCGCCCAGCCGCAGATCCCGCCACGCAATGTTAATTGGTCGGCGCAGGGGAAGTGGGTGCATCTGGCGAAGGTGGCATTCGAAAAATACTTCCTGCGCAAAATGCGCAGCGGCGAAAGCGAAACTTTCTACGAAAACTTCCTGATGCGCCGGCTGAACATCCACAAGCTGAAACAACCCGCGGAGTAAACAGTGCCATGCCCGCCTCCGAACAGATTGTCTGTCCCGCCTGCAACGCCTTGAACCGGATTCCGTCCGACCGGCCGGCCGCCGCCGCGAAATGCGGTGCGTGCCACGCCCGGCTGTTCGATGCCCGGCCGGTTCAGGTGACGGAAGCGGAATTCGACCGGCACATGAAATCTGACAGCATCCCCGTGCTGCTGGACGTCTGGGCACCATGGTGCGGTCCCTGCCGCACCATGGCGCCGCAGTTCGAACGCGCTGCCGCCGCGCTCGAACCTCACGTACGCCTGCTGAAACTGAATGCCGATGAGGCGCCGGATGTGTCCGCCCGGCTGCAGGTGCGCGGCATCCCTGCACTGTTTTTGTTTCGCAACGGCAAGCCGGTGGCACAAACCGCCGGCGCGATGAACGCCGATGCAATCGTGCGTTGGACTCAACAAAATCTTTCCCTGAACACCTGATAAGGAGTTAGTCACATGTCTATCGATCGAGCGGTCATGGCTTTCGCGGGATTTATGGTGCTGGTCAGCGCCGCGCTGGTTTACTTGTACAGCCCTTGGTGGCTGCTGCTGACCGCCTTCGTCGGCCTGAACCTGATCCAGGCCAGCTTCACCCGGTTCTGCCCGGCAGCTATGATCTTCAAGGCACTCGGCGCGCGGCCAGGCACCGTTTTCAACTGACCCGACCGCTGCCCTGAACCGGAGCAATGCCCATGGATGTCGTTGAACTGTCGCGCCTGCAATTCGCCCTGACCGCGATGTACCACTTCCTTTTCATCCCCCTCACGCTCGGTTTGTCCGTGCTGCTGGCGATCATGGAAAGCATTTACGTCACCACCGGCCGCACCATCTGGCGCGACATGGTGCGGTTCTGGGGGATGCTGTTCGGCATCAACTTCGCTTTGGGCGTTGCCACCGGCCTGACCATGGAGTTCGAATTCGGCACGAACTGGGCATACTACGCCCAGTACGTGGGCGACATATTCGGCGCGCCGCTGGCGATCGAAGGCCTGATGGCCTTCTTCATGGAAGCTACCTTCATCGGCCTGTTTTTCTTCGGATGGACCAAGCTGACGCGGGTGCAGCACCTGATCGTCACCTGCCTGATGGCGCTGGGCACCAACCTGTCGGCGCTGTGGATCCTGATCGCCAATGCCTGGATGCAGAATCCGGTCGGCGCCCACTTCAATATCGAAACCATGCGAATGGAGGTCACCGACTTCGCCGCGGTGATCTTCAACCCGGTGGCGCAGTCCAAATTCGTCCATACGGTGTCGGCCGGCTATGTCACCGGGTCGATGTTCGTGCTGTCCATCAGTGCCTTCTACCTGCTGCGCAGCCGCTATCGCGGGCTGGCCATCCGGTCCATCACCGTGGCCGCCAGCTTCGGGCTCGCCTCGGCGCTGTCGGTTGTCGTTCTGGGGGATGAAAGCGGGTACACCGCCGGGCAGAACCAGAAGATGAAAATCGCCGCCATCGAGGCGATGTGGCACACCGAACCCGCGCCGGCGTCCTTCACGGTTATCGGCATTCCCAACATCGCCACCCAAACGAACGACTATGCGCTGGAAGTGCCCTGGGTGCTGGGTCTGATCGCCACACGCTCCATCTCCGGCCAAGTGGAAGGTATCGAAGACCTGGTGGCCGACGCGCGGACCCGCATCGCCAGCGGCATGCTGGCCTACGGGGCGATGGAGACGCTGCGCGCCCATCCAACCGATGCAGCGGCACACCAGCAATTCGATGCGCATGTCGGCGACCTGGGCTACGGACTGCTGCTGAAGCGCTACACCCCGAAAGTGACGGACGCGACCGATCAGCAGATCGCAGCCGCCGCCAACGACACGATCCCGCCGGTGCTGCCGCTGTTCTTCAGCTTCCGCATCATGGTTGGGCTGGGCTTCTACTTTATCGCCCTGTTCGGCACGATGTTCGCGATGGCGTCCCGCCGCAGGATCGAACAGCACCGCTGGCTGCTGCATCTGGCGCTGTGGTCGCTGCCGCTGCCCTGGGTCGCCGCCGAACTGGGCTGGATCGTCGCCGAGGTCGGCCGCCAGCCATGGAGCGTGGATGGTGTGCTGCCGACCTTCCTGTCGGTTTCCAACATCCCCGCCACCAACGTGATGATCTCGCTGGGCGCCTTCGTGCTGTTCTACTCGGTGCTGGCGGTGGTCGAGGTGTTTCTGATGCTGCGCACCATCCGCCGCGGGCCGGACCTGCAGCCGCCCGCCCCCCGGCCCGCGCCTTTCGTCGCGGTCGCGGAATAGGAGCCGAACCATGCCCGAATATGAAATCCTTCGCCTGCTGTGGTGGGCCTTGCTGGGCGTGCTGCTGATCGGCATCGCCGTGATGGACGGGTTCGATCTGGGCACGGCCATCCTGCTGCCATGGATCGGCCGTACCGATATGGAGCGGCGAATCGTCATCAATACGGTCGGGCCGGTCTGGGAGGGCAACCAGGTGTGGTTCATCCTGGGCGGCGGTGCGATCTTCGCCGCCTGGCCGCCGCTGTATGCGGTTGCGTTCTCGGGTTTTTACCTGGCGATGCTGCTGCTGCTGTGCGCGATGATCCTGCGCCCGGTGGGGTTCAAGTTCCGCAGCAAACTACCCAATGCCGGCTGGCGCTCGGCGTGGGACTGGGCGCTGTTCGCCGGTGGGCTGGTGCCGTCTCTGGTGTTCGGCGTAGCGTTCGGCAACGTACTGCAGGGGGTGCCGTTCCAGTTCGACGACACCCTGCGCATGAGCTACGCCGGCACTGTGTTCGGGCTGTTCACCCCGTTCGCCGTGCTGTGCGGTGTGGTCAGCGTCATCATGCTGACGATGCACGGCGCGGCCTGGCTGGCGTGCAAGACCGAGGGCGCGCCGCGTGAGCGCGCCCAGAATGCCGGCACGCTCGCCGCCATCCTGCTGGCCATCCTGTTTGTGGTGGGTGGGCTGTGGGCGTCGCGCCTGGACTTCTATGCCCTGCAATCGTTCGGCGGCGTGAACGGCCCGTCCAATCCGCTGGCCAAGCATGTCGTGCTTCAGTCCGGCGCGCTGATGAACAACTACGAAGCAGTCCCCTGGTTCCGGCTTGCCCCCGCGCTGGGTGTGGCGGGCGCGCTGCTGACCGCCCTGCTGATGCGCACGCGGCGGCTGCGGGTGCTGGCGTTTCTGTTCAGCGGCCTGACCATCGCCAGCATTATCGCGACCGCCGGACTGAGCATGTTCCCGTTCCTGATGCCATCCTCGCTGGCGCCTGATTCCAGCCTGATCGTGTGGGATGCGTCGTCCTCGGCCACCACGCTGCTGATCATGACGGTGGCAACCGTCGTGCTGCTGCCGATCGTGATGATCTACACCGCCTGGGTCTATCGCGTGCTGCGCGGGCCGGTGAATGCCGCCCAGATCGAAGCCGATTTGCACACCAGCTACTAAGGGCCAGCTACTAAGGACCAAATACTAAGGAATCGACGCTATGTGGTACTTCACCTGGATACTCGGCCTGAGCTTCGCCGCCGCCTTCGCGGCGCTCAACGCGCTGTGGCTGGAACTGGCCCCGGGGAAGGGGTTGCCGGACTAAAATTGTCCCTTCGAAATAAACGAGTCGCTCAGCGGAGATCGCTGACCTCTCCGCGTCATGGCGGGCGGCACCGACTGTGCGTCAATCGAGGCGGTTATTTCGCAGCAGAAACTCAGGCGCGGTCCCGAACCGCCCTTGCTCTCGCCGTCCTGGCCGAGCGCGTCCCGGCCATCCGAGCTCCGGCGGTTCGATCGACGATAGCCGGAACCGGTCCGGCCAGAACGAAAGACTGAAAGCCGTGCGCCGCCCAAGCCGCGACCGGCCCACATTTGGCGTAACCCGGCGCGGCCTGTAGGTAGAAGGCGTCTCTTCCTTCCGCCAGGAGCCGCAATGCTCAACCGGCTCGCCCCTTTCATGTTCGTGCTGCTCTGGAGTTCGTCGTTCATCGCCTCCAAGGCCGGTTTGCGCGATATAACGCCGCTGCTGTTCGTAGCGCTGCGCATGGCCGGATGTGCTGTGATCCTGGTCGTCACGATGCTGGTGTCCGGTCAATCCTGGCGCCCGTTGACGGGGTGGCGCTGGTTCCACTGCGCCGTCGCCGGGGCCTCGCTGAACGCCATCGCCCTGATGGCGCCGCACGCCGGCATGTTACTGGCACCCGCCGCCCAGATCGCTTTGGTGCAATCGCTGACCCCGCTGCTGACCGCGATCCTGGGCGTGGCGCTGCTGCACGAGGATCTGCGTCCGCGGCAATGGTTCGGGTTGGCCCTGGGCATGGCGGGAGTCGGGCTCGTCGTGGGCCACGCGGCGTTCGAAAATGCGTCCCGGTTCCAAGGTCTTGCCCTCGCCTTCCTAGGCGTGCTCGGTCTGGTGTTCGGCACGCTGTATTTCGGCCGGTTCTGCCGGGGTGTGCCATTACTTCCCGGCGCGACGGCGCAATTCCTCTCCGCGGCCGTGGTGTCGGGCCTCGGGGCCTGGGTTTTGGAAACGCCACGAGCAAACTGGACCGACAGCGCGTTCATGGCATTGGGCTGGAACACGTTGATGACCTCGCTGGGCGGTATGGCGCTGTACTCGCTGATGCTGTCGCGCGGCACCGCCGCCCGGGCGAGCGCGAATTTCTACCTGGTGCCTGGCACGGCGGCCTTTCTGGCGTGGCTATTGCTAGGGGAGCGGTTGTCGGATCTGGCAATCGCCGGACTGGTGGTTGCCTCGGCCGGATGCTGGCTCGTCAGCGCCAGAAAGCGCGGAACCGCCTAGCATTGCGGTTGCCACCCGCCGTGCTGCGGTGCAAAAATATTTTGCCCCAAATTGTCTCGAGCGCCCTAATGCCTTTGCACGTCGCCCTGACCCACAAGACATCCTACCGCTATGATCGCCCGATCGCGCTGGGGCCGCAAACGATCCGGCTGCGCCCTGCCCCGCAGGCCCGCACCGCCATCCTGTCCTATGAACTGACGGTCGAACCGAAGCCTCATTTCATCAACTGGATGCAGGACCCACAGGGCAACCACCTCGCCCGCGTGGTCTTCCCGGAAAAGGTGGACCGGTTCGAGGTTACGGTCGATCTGATCGCCGACATGGTAACGATCAACCCGTTCGACTTCTTCCTGGAGCCCGAAGCAGAAACCTGCCCGTTCACCTATGACCCCGTTCTGGAGCAGGAACTGGCCCCGTTCCGCAAGACGGAAACCCCCGGCCCGCACCTGACGGCGCTGCTGGCGGCGATACCGCGTGAGGAACAACGGACGGTCGAAAGGCTGGTCGCGCTGAACAGCCTGATCCAAAGCAAGGTCGCCTATATCGTCCGCCTGGAACCGGGTGTTTTCACCCCCGAGGAGACCTTGGGCGGCGGCAAGGGCTCCTGCCGCGATTCCGCGTGGCTGCTGGTGCAGGTGCTGCGCCATCTGGGCATGGCCGCGCGCTTCGTGTCGGGCTACCTGATTCAACTCGTCGCCGACGTGAAACCGCTGGAGGGGCCGGAAGGCCCGACCTCCGACTTCACCGATCTGCACGCCTGGGCCGAGGTGTATCTGCCGGGTGCCGGCTGGGTCGGACTCGACGCGACCTCTGGCCTGTTCTGCGGCGAGGGGCACATTCCGCTGGCTGCCAGCCCCGATCCGATTTCCGCCGCGCCGATTTCCGGCCTGATGGAAAAGGCCGAGACCACCTTCGACTTCGCCATGTCGGTGACGCGCATCAAGGAAACCCCACGCACCACCAAGCCCTATACCGAGACCCAATGGCAAGCGATCCTGGCGCGCGGCCGGGATGTGGACCTCGCGCTGAAGCGCGGCGATGTGCGGCTGACGATGGGTGGCGAACCAACCTTCGTCGCCGCCGACGACATGGATGCACCAGAGTGGAACACCGACGCGCTCGGTCCCACCAAGCGCGCCTATGCTGGCCGCTTGATCCGCCGGCTGATGAACAAATGGGCGCCCGGCGCGGTGCTGAACCACAGCATGGGCAAGCAATATCCCGGCGAGCAGCTTCCCCGCTGGGCATTGCACTGCCATTGGCGCGCCGATGGCGAGAAAGTGTGGAACGATCCGTCCCTGCTCGCCTCCGACGACGACACCGGCAACGCCACTGTTCATGAAGCAACCGCCTTCGCCCGCAGCCTGGCGGAGCGCCTGCGGATCGATCCGGCGCTGGTGATCCCGGCGTATGAGGACATCCACTACTATTTGTGGAAGGAACACCGGCTTCCCGCCAACGTCCTGACCGAAGATGCCAAGCTGACCGACCCGCTGGAGCGTGCTCGGTTGGCCCGCATCTACGCGCAAGGCCTGTCCAGCGTGGTTGGCAGCGTGCTGCCGCTGCGCCGGGTGATCGACGGCGGCGCCCGCCGTTGGCAATCAGGCAAATGGTTCTTCAAAGCCGGCGAGATGTTCCTGATCCCCGGCGACAGCCCGGTGGGCCTTCGCTTGCCGTTGGAATCGCTGCCCCGGGTCGATCCGGAACACGCCGAATTCGACGTGGAACCGGATCCATTCGCGCCCAAGGTAAAGCTGCCCACCCGCCAGGGGCTGCAATCACGCGGCCCGCACGGCCCGGCCAGCAGCATCGAGAACTTCCGCCCGGTGCAGCAGGAACCGCCGGTCATCGGCAAGGGCGATCCCAGCGTCGTCCGCACCGCCCTGGCGGTGGAGGCGCGCGACGGGTTGATCCATGTCTTCTTCCCGCCGTTGTTCGCCATCGAGGACTGGTTGGCGCTGACCGCCGCGGTGGAAGAAACCGCCGCCGAGGCCGGCCGCAAGATCGTGATGGAAGGCTATCTGCCGCCGGAAGACGAACGCCTGCTGCACTTCTCCGTCACGCCGGACCCCGGCGTGATCGAGGTCAACACCCACCCGACCGCAAGCTGGGCCGAGCAGATCAAGCTGACCGAGGAGCTGTATGAGGAAGCCCGTCAGGTCGGGCTGGCGACCGAGAAGTTCAACCTCGATGGCCGCCACGTCGGCACCGGCGGCGGCAACCATGTGGTGATGGGCGCCGCGTCGCCCGAGGACTCGCCGTTCCTGCGCCGCCCCGATCTGCTGAAATCGGTGGTCGGCTTCTGGCACAACCACCCCAGCCTGTCGTTCCTGTTCAGCGGCCAGTTCATCGGCCCGACCAGCCAGCATCCGCGCGTGGACGAAGCGCGCCAGGACAGTCTGGCCGAACTGGAAATCGCCTTCGCCCAGGTGAAGGCGAAGCAGCCTGTCGCGCCCTGGGTCACCGACCGGCTGTTTCGCCATATCCTGGCGGACATGACCGGCAACACGCATCGCACCGAGTTCTGCATCGACAAGATGTACTCGCCCGACAGTGCCTCCGGACGGCGCGGGCTGGTGGAATGCCGGGCGTTCGAGATGCCGCCGCATGCGCGGATGTCGGCGGCGCAGGTGCTGCTGATGCGGTCGGCGGTCGCGGCGTTCTGGGAACGCCCGTACGAACGCACTCTGATCCATTGGGGCACGCGGGTGCATGACGACTTCATGCTGCCGCACTTCGTCGAACAGGATTTCCGCGGCGCGCTGGAGGAACTCGGCGCGCTTGGCTTCCCGATGGACCCGGACTGGTTCGCGCCACATCTGGCGTTCCGGTTCCCGCATATCGGCAATGTGGATTGCTCCGGCATCGACCTGGAACTGCGGAACGCGCTGGAGCCCTGGCATGTGCTGGGCGAGGAACAGGCGGCGGGCGGCACCGTCCGCTATGTCGATAGTTCGGTGGAACGGGTGCAGGCCAAGGTCTCCGGCTGGGTGGATGAGCGGTATGTGCTGACCGCCAACGGCGCCGCGGTGCCGCTGACCAGCACCGATCGCGTGGGCGAATATGTCGGCGGCGTGCGCTTCAAGGCATGGAACCCGCCCAGCGCGCTGCACCCGACGATCGGTGTTCATGCGCCGCTGGTGCTGGACGTGTTCGATCGCTGGAGCGGGCGGAGCGTGGGCGGGATGACGTATCACATCACCCACCCCGGCGGCCGCAGCTACGACACCTTCCCGGTCAACGCCAATGAGGCCGAAGCCCGCCGCCGAGCGCGGTTTTTCCCGTTCGGGCACACGCCGGGACCGATGCGCGAGCCGGTGGTGCAGCGGTCGCGGGAGCATCCCCGCACACTGGACCTGCGCCGGGTTTAGGCTGGGCCGGGGGCGTAGCAGCCCAAGATCGAACTGGCTCCGCGCCTCGATGGATCATGCGCGGATGGCGGGGGCCGAGGCGAAGCCGTCACGGGTCCGGTTGGCGGCGCCGGAATTTCCCTTTTTTCTGGCTGGCTCGACGCGATAAGGCCACGTCGCTTGCATATCGCGGCATCGCCGCCGTTGCCGGCCATCCGCCCCGCCAGTTGCCCGCCGAACCCGACACGCGTCCAACCCCCGGGGCGGAACGCTGTCAGCAACACGTCAGGCGACCCCGACCGCCTCGGCCGCGACGATCTTCTCCTCGGCCCGGGCATATCGCTTGGCCAGCCAGGCACAGACCATCAACTGGATCTGGTGGAACAGCATCAGCGGCAGAACGATCATCCCGACCGATTGCCCGGCCAGCAGCACGGTCGCCATCGGCAGGCCGCTCGCCAAACTTTTCTTCGATCCGCAGAACACGATCGTCACCTCGTCGGTGCGGGAGAAACGAAGCAGCCGGCTGCCGAACGTGGTGATCGCCAGCACCGCTGCCAGCAGCACCGCATCGGCGGCCAGCAGGGTGCCCAGGTCAGTCAGCCCCAGTTGGTGCCAGATGCCGCGGCTGACGCCCTCGCTGAACGCAGTGTATACCACCAGCAGAATCGATCCGCGATCGACCAACCCAAGTACCTTGCGGTTGCGCTGCGCCCATTCGCCGATCATCGGCCGGGAAAGCTGGCCGGCGGCGAACGGCAGCAGCAACTGCTCCAGGATGTCGCCAACGGCTTGAATGGAGAACCCGCCATGCACGCTGAGGAACAGGCCAGCCAGCAGCGGTGTCAGCAGCATGCCTAGCAGGTTGGATGCCGTGGCGGCACACAGTGCGGCGGGGACGTTGCCCCGGCCGATCGAGGTAAACGCTATCGAGGATTGGACCGTCGACGGCAGTACGCACAGCAGGATCAGGCCAGTCCAAAGCGGGGCGGTCAAAAGATGCGGAAACAATGCCCTTGCACCCAGGCCCAGCGCCGGGAACAGCAGATACGTCGAGGCAAGCACCACCGCATGCAGCCGCCAGTGCCGCGCCCCGGCAAGGGCAGCACGCGGGGCAAGGCGGGCGCCATGAAGAAAGAAAAGCAGCGCAATGGCAGCGGTGGTGACATGACCCGCGATAACAGCCCCCGAACCATGAACCGGCAGCAACGAGGCCAGCGTCACCATGCCGGCAATAGCCGCGACATAAGGGTCGATCGATAGCCGGGAGAGCAGCGCCTTGGCGGACATCGCATCGATCCTTCGGTTTTGGGGGCGATACAACGACCGTATCCAGCCGGCTGGTTATTGTGAACTAACTTGAATTTCATTACTGTAATTTCAGATCATGATAACAAATCCTTCAAGGGCCCGCCATGTTCGACCCCGTCCACCTGGAAAGCTTCCTCGCCGTCGCGCAAACCCGCAACTTCACCGAAGCCGGCCGGCGGCTGAATCTGCGCCAATCCACCGTCAGCCAGCATATCCGCAAGCTGGAGGACGCCGCCGGCCGACGGCTTTTCGCACGCGACACTCACCGCGTGACCCTGACCTCCGACGGGGAGGCCATGACCGGCTTCGCCCAGACAAT
>JAKBCJ010000070.1 GCA_021807975.1 Pseudomonadota bacterium
ATCGCGATCCTCCGCCATGCCTATGGCGCGGTCCACAACACGATCCGGTTCGTCGCGGAACAGGCCGGGGCGCACATCGTTCAGGCGGCGGTTCCATTCCCCGATCCGACCGAGGACGCGCTGGTTGCCGCCGTCGAGGGCGTACTGACCCCTGAAACCAAGCTGGCGGTACTCGACCACATCACCTCCGGCAGCGCCATCGTTCTGCCGATGCAGCGAATCGTCGCTGCCTGTCATGCGGCCGGCGTTAAGGTGCTGGTGGACGGCGCCCACGCCCCCGGCCAGATCGACCTGGACCTTCAGGCGATCGGCGCCGACTGGTACGTGGGCAACTGCCACAAATGGCTGTGTGCTCCGAAGGGCTGTGCGTTTCTCTATGCGAAGCCGCCGGCTCAGGAGGGGTTGCATCCTGGCACGATCTCTCACGGGTACGGCCAGGGCTTCATGGCGGAGTTCGATTGGACCGGCACCACCGATCCCAGCCGTTTCCTGGCGATCGACGCGGCCATCGCGTTCCACCACGAACTGGGCGGTGCATCGCTGCGGGTACGTAATAAGATGCTCGCCGGGCAGGGGGCGGCGCTGATCGCGCAGAGGCTGAACACCAATGTCGGCGCCTCCGGTGCCACGGCGGGGGCGATGGCCACGATCCGCCTGCCGGTCGATGATCCCTCGCCGGAGCACGCACTGCGCATCCGCCGGCAGTTGATGGACGCCGGCACCGATGCCCCGGTACATGCCCTGGACGGCGCTCTGTGGCTGCGGATTTCCGCTTTCGCTTACAACGAACCCGCCGATTATGCTCGTTTGGCGGAGCTGGTATTGGCTGTATTGCGCAACCCATGACACGGCGCCGCAACGGCGCTACCGTCGGGGCAACAGGGACAGGACACGCTCTATGACCATCGAATTTATCGGCATGATCCACCAGCGGGAGGCATCGGAGATCATTGCGCCGCCGCCGGTGATCTTCGACCGCGGCTACGTGAAGGATTTCGCGCAGGCGGCGGAGGCGGGGGGCTTCGACAAGGTGCTGGTTGGTTACTACTCGGATGGGCCGGATGGTTTCCTGCTGGCCGCGTCGGCTGCCGCACATACTGAAAAGCTGGGGTTCCTGGTTGCTCACCGGCCGGGCTTCGTGGCGCCTACCCTGGCAGCCCGCAAGTTCGCCACGCTGGACCAGATGACGGGTGGCCGAGCGGCGATGCATGTGATCAGCGGCGGGGACGATGTGGATCAGTTTCGCGATGGCGATACGCTGTCGAAAGAGGATCGTTACGCCCGCACCGACGAATACGTCACCATCCTGAAGCGGATATGGACCGAACCGGGACCGACCGTTGATCACGAGGGGCGGTTCTATCGTTTCGCCGGCACTTCCACCGCGCAGCGCTGCGTGCAGCAGCCTTGCATCCCGATCTATTTCGGTGGTGCATCGGATGCGGCGATCGCGGTCAGCGCCAAGCATGCCGATGTTTATGCGCTGTGGGGCGAAACCCATGAGCAAGTCAGGGAAATCACCACTCGACTACAAAACGAAGCGGCGAAGCACAACCGTTCGGTCCGCGTCAGCCTGTCGCTGCGGCCGATCCTGGCGGCGACCGAGGATGAGGCCTGGGCCCGTGCCGAGTCGATCAAGCAACGGATTATCGAACGCCGGGCGGCGATGGGGTTGGGGGCACGCAATCCGGTGAACGAGGGTTCGAAACGAATTCTGGCGGCCGCCGCGAAGGGGGAGCGTCTGGACAAACGTCTATGGACCGGCGCCGCGCTGCTGACGGGGGCCAGCGGCAACACAACCGCCCTGGTCGGCACGCCGCATCAGGTGGCCGAGGCGTTGTGCGAGTACTACGACCTGGGGGTGACGACGTTCCTGATCCGCGGTTTCAACCCGCTGGCCGACAATATCGCCTATGGCCGGGACTTGCTGCCGCTGACCAGGCAGATGATCGCCGAACGAGCGGCAGCAAAGGCGGCCTGAGCGCGCGTTGCGCGGGATGGGCAAAACCAGAATGCTCCCGTCAACAGGGACAGCATCATGCACGAAGCGCTCTACCCGCCGCCGTTGCGCCAGCCAGCGCCGCGCGGTCTTTGCACCGATTGCGGTATCTCCCGCACCGAGGATCCGAAGCGATGCGGCAGGGCCTGCCAGTTCATCAAGCCTGATTATCCCGGCCTTGAAGCCCGGGTTCACGGCAGGAGTCGCGATCCGGGCCGCTCTGACGAGATTTTCTTTGGCCCGTTTCGCCGGATGGTGCGTGCCTCGCTGGTGCCGCCGAGGCCGGGCGCGCAATGGACTGGTATCGCCACGCGTATCGCTGAGCGGCTGCTGGAAACCCGGGCGGTCGATGCGATACTGACGATGGCCCCGGACCCGGCGGATCGCTGGCGGCCGGTTCCGGTGCTGGTGACCGACCCGGCCGACATGGCGAAGTGCCGGGGCATGCGCATGGGGTATGCGCCGCTGCTGGCATTGCTGGAACCGGCTCGGGACAAGGGGTTCAGGCGGTTGGGGATCATTGGAATCCCCTGTCAGGTCTATGCCTTGCGCGCGCTGGAGGCGGAGCTTGGGTTCGATCGCCTGTATGTCATCGGAACGCCCTGTTCCGATAACACAACAACTGATCGGTTCCACCAGTTCCTGGCCTTGCTGGCGGAGGACCCCGCGACCATCGCCTATCTGGAGTTCAGAGCTGACTTCCATGTCGAACTGCGGTTCGACGACGGCAGGAAGAAAGAAATTCCGTTCCTGCAACTGCCAATCTCCAGACTGCCGCCGGATTTCTTCCCGATGACCTGCCGCACCTGCGTTGACTATACGAATGTGCTGGCGGACATCACTGTCGGCTATATGGGTGGCCAGGGCGAGCAATGGCTGTTGATCCGTAACGATCGCGGCGAGGAACTGGTGGCGGGCCTCGGCGATGAAATCCGCACCACGGAACCGGGAAGCGCCGGAAAAAGACAAGGTCCGGTCAAGGGGTTTCTGAAGAACACCGAACGGGCGGCGGGCGGCTTGCCATTGCGCGGGATGCCCAACTGGCTGCGCCCCCTGGTCGGCTGGCTGATGCCGCGTATCGGCCCGCGCGGCCTGGAGTTCGCCCGCGCCCGGGTCGAAATGAAGGCGGTGGAAACGGTGCTGCATCTGCGCCGGACGTATCCGAAACGCATGCGCACGATGATCCCCGAACACGTTTGGGCGCTGGTGAAACCGTACGGCCTGACCAGGGATGCCGATTGATGCCCGCTATCGTGATTGTCGCACTGCTCGCCCTGATTGGCGGCGGTGCGTGGCTCTATACACCGGACAAGCCCCGGGCAGAGCTTGAGGCGAAATATGCTGGTGCGCCCTCGGAGTTCCTCGAGGTGGCTGGCCTGCGGCTGCATGTTCGTGACACCGGCCCGCGCGACGCGCCTTCAGTGATCATGCTGCATGGGTTGGGGTCCAGCCTGCATACCTGGGAGCCCTGGGCGCAGGCGCTGTCGGATCGGTATCGGGTGATACGCTACGACCTGCCGGGCTTCGGGCTGACCGGCGCGGACCCGACCGGCGATTACAGCGACGCCAGGGCCGAAACCGTGCTGGCGGCGCTGATGGATCGGCTGGGGGTGCAAAAAGCCTCGCTGATCGGCAACAGCATGGGTGGGAAGCTGGCGTGGCAGTTCGTTGCGGATCATCCGGACAGGGTGGACAAGCTGGTGCTGATCTCCCCGGACGGTTTCGCCAGTCCGGGATTCGAATACGGCAAGGAACCCAAGGTTCCAGCCGTGGCGCGGGTGCTGCCTTATACGTTGCCGACGTTCCTGCTGCGCATGAACCTGGCGCCGGCTTACGGCGACCCGACCCGCCTTACCGAGGATACGGTCAGGCGTTACCGCGACCTGATGCTCGCGCCCGGGGTTCGTCAGGCGCTGCTGGACCGAACCGCGCAGGTGCGGCTGCAACCGCCGGAGCCCATGCTGCGCCGCATCCAGGCCCCGACGCTGCTGGTCTGGGGTGAGAAGGATGCCCTGATTCCCTTCAGTAACGCCGCGGCCTATCTGAAAGTCCTGCCGCATGCGCGGCTGGTCTCCTTCCCGGGCCTTGGGCATGTGCCGCAGGAAGAAGACCCTGCCCGATCGCTGGTGCCGGTGGCGGCGTTCATGGCGGAACCGCGTTAGACGACCGGGGTTGCGCCGCCGTCCATGTTGATCGCGGTGCCGGTGGTGAAGCCGGCATGGTCGCTGCACAGGAAGCAGGCCATGGCAGCGAACTCCTCTGCCTTGCCGATGCGCCCCAGCGGCACGTTGGCGCCCATTTTCGCGGCGAACTCCTCATAGGACACGTTGGTTCCGGCTTGAGCGTGCCGGCGGCGGTGCTGGTCGGAGTCGATCAGGCCCACCAGCATGCCGTTGACCAGGATGCCGTGCGGCGCACCTTCCCCGGCCAGGACTTTCATCAACGCCATGCCGGCGGCGCGTGACACCGCGGTCGGTGCCCCGTTGGCGCGCGGGGCTTTGGCGCCGCTGTTCAGCACGTTGATGATGCGGCCCCATTTGCGCTCTTTCATCCCCGGCCAGCACAGCCGGCTGAGCCGGATCGCGGCGAACAGTTTCAGGTCCAGGTCGTCCTGCCAGATTTGGTCGGTGATCTGGTCGGACGGCATTGCCCGCGAGATGCCGGCGTTGTTGATCAGGATGTCCACCTGGCCGAACGTGGCGATGACGGCGGCGAACGTCTTTGAAATGTCATCGGCCTTCGACACGTCGCACTGGAACGTGGCGACCTTGCCGGAGGCGCCTTCGGACGCGAAGGCTTTTGCCTGCTCCAGCGTGTCGGCGCCGCGAGCCAGGATGGCGACGTTGGCGCCAGATGCGGCGAATTCCTTCGCCATGGCCAGACCGAGCCCCTTGCTGGCCCCGGTGATGATCGCGGTCCGGCCGTCGAGACGTACATCCATCGGTTTTCTCCCTTATCGGTAAGCTGACTGTGCGAGAGATATGAATCCCGCGCAACGCGTGCGAAGTATCGGCTATGTCCTCATTCGAATTCGTTTCCGGCGTGTTGTTGCTGATTGCAATCCTGGGGGTGGTCAATCATCGCTATCTGCATTTGCCGCGCACGATCGGGCTGTTGGCCGGATCTCTGGTGTTATCCATCGTCATTATCCAGATCGACCGGTCGGTCGATGCCGTCGAGCTTCGGCTGGGATGGGGTGCACTGGTCGCGTCCACCGGAATGCCGCATGTGTTTCTGGACGGGCTGCTGGCGTTCATGCTGTTTGCCGGCAGTCTGCACGTCGATATGGACAGTCTCCGAGCCCAGAAATGGACGGTCCTGGCGCTGGCGACGATCGGCGTGGTGCTGGCGACGGGCTTGTACGGTGTTGGGATTTGGTATATCTTCGGCGGCACGGTGCCGCTGCCCTGGTGCCTCGCCCTGGGTGCGCTGTTGGCACCGACCGATCCGATCGCGGTCGGCGGGCTGCTGAAAAATGCAGGCTTGCCGCCGGGTCTGCTGGCGGTTGTGAACGGCGAGAGCCTGTTCAACGACGGCGTTGCGGTGGTGATCTTCACCGTCATGCTGGACTGGGCGAACGGGCACGCCTCCACGCCCGGCACGATCGGCGTGGAGCTGCTGACCGAGGCCGGGGGTGGGATTGGTCTCGGTTTCGCCACCGGGTATATTGCCTACAGGTCGCTGCGACTGGTGGATGACCCGGCGTTGGAACTGACCATGACGCTGGCCCTGGTGACGGTCACCTACAGCATCGCGGCGGCGCTTCATGTGTCCGGTCCGCTGGCGGTTGTGGTCGCTGGGCTGTTGACCGGGCATCGATCCACGCGGTTCGCGATGACAGATCGCTCCCGGCATGAGGTCGTGCTGTTCTGGGATCTGATGGACGAACTGCTGAACGCGGTCCTGTTCCTGCTGATGGGCTTCGCGCTGCTGTCGGTGGAAATCAATCGGCGGCTGCTGATCGCGGCCATGGCCGGGATCTGTTTAGCCCTGCTGACGCGATTGATCAGCGTTGCCGTCCCGGCCACCCTGGTCCATCTGCGCAGGCTGCCGAAGCTGCGCGGCATCGCGGTGCTGACCTGGGGCGGGCTGCGCGGCGGGATATCGATCGCGCTGGCCCTGACGCTGGAGCCCTCGCCGTATCGCGGGGCGCTGCTGGCGGTTTGCTATGCGGTGGTGGTGTTCACCATCCTGGTCCAGGGCTTGTCGATGCCGATGCTGGTGCGGCGGCTGTACCGTCCTAGAGCAGGCCCGCCACGATAATTGTTGCCAGGCCGAGGACAAGGTTGACCCCGATCAGCTTGCGGATGCTGTCCAATGTGGACGCCATGCGGTTGCGGTCGGTGGTGCGGCGGAACTGGCGGTAAGGGCCGAAGAAGATCGCCAGGAAGACGGCGCCCATCAGCAGGCCCAGTGCCATCATCACGTTGATCTGCCACGGCGCGGTGGCCATGTCCCAATGCAGGCCGATCATGGCGAAACCCGTAATGATCGCGACGGGCATGGCGTGCCAGATCACCAGGAAGAACCGTTTGAATACACGCGTGTGCAGCAGCATGCGCTGCGGCGGATCGATCGCGGCCATGCCGGGACGTAGCACGGCATAGGCGAAGAACATACCGCCCACCCACAGCACCGCGCACAGCAGGTGAAGCGCTTTCAGGCCCGCGTAAAGCGTCATCCGATGATCTCCAGTAACTCGGTTAACAAGGCACGTAACTCATTCGCGGCAATTGATCGAGGGGCGGCTTCGGTGACCCCGAGCCCCTCGGCGAATGCGGAGGCAAAGCCGGTGCGGTTGCCGATGGTGGCGGCCAGCAGCGGCTTGCCGTCCTGCTGCATCCGGGCGGTCATGGTTTCGCGCAGTTTACCCGATGACGGGACGCGGTTGAGCACGATCGCGGCCCTGCGTTTTTCGTTTGCGGCCAGTTTCAGTGTGCCCTCGGCCGCCCAGATGTCGGGCGGGCTGGGTTGCACCGGGATAAGCACCAGACTGGCGCCGCGGATTGCCAGCCGGGCGTCGGTGTCGATTTGCGGCGGGCTGTCCAGGATGACGAATTCATGGGTGGATTTCAGCCGGTCCAGTTCGCCGGCAACGCGCCAGCCGGAGACGTCGGAAAAGGTTAGTTTCGCGGCCGTACCGGGGCGCAGTTCGTGCCAGCGGGTCAGGCTGTGCTGAGGGTCGATGTCCAGCAGGGCGGTTTTGCGCGTTGGGGCCAGGGCGGCGGCAAGGTTGGCCGCGAGGGTGGTTTTCCCGGTGCCGCCCTTCTGCTGTGCGACGGTAATAACGATCGCCATACGCCCATACTCCTGCCGGTGAATGCGGTATTGTCCCAGATGCTTGGAGTCGGCGCCAGGACCCAGTGCGATTGGGAGCCTCAGGCCGCGCTCGCTTTTCCGCCGGGGCCGCCCTATCGTGGCTGGGAGGATGAAACGGGACAGGCAGAATGCCAGCCGATCGACCAAAGGGCGAAGGGTGTTACCGCCTGGATTCGCCGCAATGCGATCATGATTGGCAGGCGTATCACGGGATACGCCGGCGGGTGTTCCACTTGCCCACTCCGGATGAGCCGGGTTCGCCGAATTGCCATCCGCTGGTGCTGTTCCTGGGCGAGCGGCCGATCGGTGCCATCCAGGTGGACGAGCTGTCCAACCAGGCCGCGGCGCTGCGGCTTGTGGCGATCGACCCGCCGTTCCAGGGCGGTGGACATGGCCGAGCGATGCTGGAGCATGCGGAACAGTTCGTGCGTGGGCTGGGGTGCAAGAAGGCGGTGGTTTACGCAACGCCGGAGGCCGCGGGGTTTTATCAGTCCGTCGGATACGATGAGGAGGACTGGGACGAGGTCTGCATGGGCGGCATCGTTCAAATGCTGAAGGTGCTGGATTAGGGGCGTTCGCATTGCCATCCTCGCTGCCGCGCGCGATCCTGCCCGGAAACAGCGCGGGGAGCGAAACATGCCGGAAACCTACGACTATATCGTCACCGGGGCCGGGTCGGCGGGCTGCGTGCTGGCAGCCAGGCTGACGGAATCGGGCCGGTTCAAGGTGCTGCTGCTGGAAGCGGGCGGCAAGGACACCAGCTTCTGGATCCACACGCCCATGGGGTATGCCAAGACCTTCGTCGATCCCAAAGTGAACTGGAAATTCGAATCCGAACCGGAAAAGGAGCTGAACGGGCGGACAATGTATCAGCCGCGCGGGAAGGTCCTCGGCGGCACGAGTTCGATCAACGGCATGATCTACATGCGCGGCAACGCGGCGGATTACGACCAGTGGCGGCAGTTGGGCAACGAAGGCTGGGACTACGATTCCGTGCTGCCCTACTTTCGCAAGGCCGAGGATAACGAACGCGGCGCCGACGATTACCACGGTTCGGGGGGGCCGCTGCGGGTATCCAATCAGCCTTACGAGTGGGAAATCGCCAAGGCGTTGCTGGAAGCCTGCCAGCAGGCGGGCATTCCCTATAACCCCGACTTCAACGGCGCGAAGCAGGAGGGCTGCGGATACTATCAGACCACCACCAAGGACAAACGCCGCTGGAGCACGGCGGCGGCCTATCTGAAAATCGCCAAGACAAGGCCCAACCTGACCATTATCACCAACGCGCACGCCACCCGGGTCCTGTTCGACGGAAAGAAGGCCATTGGGGTGGAGTTCCGCACTCCGCGCGGGTTGGAAACCGCGCTGGCGGGGCGGGAGACGATCGTTTCGGGCGGTGCTTATGGCTCACCCCAGTTGCTGCAACTGTCGGGCGTCGGGCCGGCGCAGCATCTGACCGAGATGGGCGTGCCGGTGGTGCATGACCTGCCGGGTGTCGGGTCCAACCTTCAGGATCATTTCAACACGTATTGTACTTACCGGATTTCGCGGAATCTGTCGTTGAACGCGCTGCAATACAGCCTGCCGCACCGGCTGCTGGCGGGGGCGCAATACGTGTTCCTCCGCTCTGGCCCGATGTCGGGCAACGGTATGTATGTTGGCGCGCTGGTGCGTAGCGACAAACGTCTGGAACGGCCGGATTTGCAGTTCAACATTTCCGCCTGGAGCACGATCGACCGCACCGCGGACGGGATCATTTCTCATCCGTTCCCGGGGATATCCATCAGCCCGGTGCATCTGGCGCCAGAAGGGCGGGGCACCGTGCGACTGAAGGCGAACGATCCGTTCGCGCCGCCCGAAATCAAATTCAACTTCCTGCGGTCGGAAAACGACATGCGCGTCATGATCGCCGGCGTCCGCATTGCCCGGTCCATCGCTCGGCAGCACGCCCTGCAACGGCTGATGGTGGAGGAGACCGCGCCCGGCGTTGCCACCCGGACGGACGAGGAAATCGCCGAGGATGTGCGGCGGCGGGGCGTGTCGAACCTGCATCCAGTGGGCACGTGCGGCATGGGCAGCGGTCCGGCAGCGGTGGTGGATGCCCGTCTGCGGGTCCACGGGATGACGGGGCTGCGGGTGGTGGATGCGTCCATCATGCCGGTGATCGTGGCTGGCAACACCAATGCGCCGACAATCATGATCGCGGAGAAGGCGTCCGACATGATCCAGCAGGATGCGCGGGCGGCCTGAAGGACATCCGGGCCTGTCGTCCGATGGCGGGTGGCCGGTAGTGGACGATGTCTTGAAGATATTTTCATCGGGCGGCGCGGTCCCCGGGGCGTGACCGGGTCTGACAGGCGACAGTTTCGGGCACATCGGTGACGGACGCAGTGCGTCTGCGCTCGGTGCCTCTCCTGAGACGTCGAAGCCGATGCCGGCCGGGGCGGTGGGCTTGGAAGGGCGCGAAGGGCCGCTGAGGGCCGCGAAGGGAGTTCGTCCCGGACATCTTCGCGCCCTTCGCGCTCTTCCAAGCCAGATGAAGACAGAATAGCCAGGCGCCCTGGCGGTTCTGGCGCAGGAACTTTCACGACGCTGGTGCGCCTCCCGCCGCACTCTGCTCGATAGATCGACGGCCGGCCTTACGCCGCGTCGTGAAAAATGAGGCCCAATGTGTGGCGTTGGCCGGACCGGACGCGGCTGACACCGTGGCGCATCGTCAGGCGGTATGCGCCACGTGTGCCGGTCGCGGGGCGATGGTGAACCGGGAAAATGACCGCCTCGCCCTGCCGCAGCGGAACCACCATGCCGCGTGACTGGGCGCGCGGGCGTTGCTCCACCATGATGAACTCGCCCCCGGTGAAGTCGGTATCGGGGGCATTCAGCAGGATCGCGGCCTGCAGCGGAAACACCAGGTCGCCATAAAGATCCTGATGCAGGCAGTTGAAGCCGCCCGGCCCGTAGCGCAGCATCAGGGGAGTCGGCCGCGTTTGGCCGGCGGCGTGACATTGCGCCAGATAGGCATCCAGCGTTTCGGGGAAAGTTCCTTCCTGTCGCAAGGTGCGCCGCCACTGGTTCGCCACGGCCGCAAGGGCGGGATAAAGCGCGGCGCGCAGGGCGGCGATCGGATCGGGCAATGGATAGGCGAAATATTTGTACTCTCCGCGGCCATAGGCGCGCTGTTCCATAACGATGCGTTTACGGAAGCGGGCTTCGTCGTCGTACAACGCGATCATTGCCTCGCACGAAGCCGGCGGCAGCAACGGTCGGACGGCATAGCCTTCCGCGGCAATGTCTTCGGCGAGGCCGGCGAGGGCGGGTTCGATGGTTTGCATGCCCCATCCTATGCGGCTTCCGCCAGGCTCGCATCCCGTTATGTGCTTTGGAACCCGAACGCCTGCCGCGCGTTATCCGATTTCACCCGTTACCGAGGAGGCGAAAATGGACGATCGCGTTGAAGGCTCGGCCCGTGAGTTTGGCGGCCGGGTGCAGGAGGCTGTCGGCACCGCTGCCGGCGACACCAAGACCCGGGCCGAGGGCCTGTATAATCAGGCGTCCGGCCAGGCGCAGCAGGCGGCTGCCCAGTTCAGCGACGTGGTCAAGGCGCAGCCCATCGTGGCATCGCTGGTCGCGCTGGCCATCGGCTACGTGCTTGGGCGGCTGACAGCATAAGCCGCCCGCGTTTGAAAAGGGGGCACGCTGCCCCCTTTTTTATTGTCCACGCCGGAACCACGAGGTCACGATGCCGCCCGCCTTTAACAAATCCCGTGTCAGCGAAGGCTCCTCCCATCAACTCGGCGCGACGTGGGACGGACTGGGGGTGAATTTCGCGTTGTTTTCCGCCAACGCCACCAAGGTCGAATTGTGCCTGTTCGACGACGCCGGGAAGCGGGAGCTGGAGCGGATCGAACTGCCGGAATATACCAACGAGGTCTGGCACGGGTATTTGCCGGATACCCGGCCGGGCACGACATACGGGTACCGGGTTCATGGCCCTTATGATCCGGACTCGGGCCATCGCTTCAACCCCAACAAACTGTGCCTGGACCCTTATGCCAAGGCGCATATCGCTACGCTGCAATGGGACCCGGCAATCTTCGGCTACATCATGGGCCAGGACGATACGACGTTCGACACGCGCGACAGCGCCCCGTTCGTGCCGAAATCCCGGGTGATTGATCCCGCATTCACCTGGGGGCGGGAGCGGCCCCCGTCGGTGCCGTGGGACCGGACGATTATCTACGAAACCCATGTGCGCGGTTACACCAAGCTGCATCCGGCGGTGCCGGAGCATCTGCGTGGTACCTTCGCCGGACTGGGACGCAAGGAAGTTGTCGATTACATCAAGACGCTGGGGGTTACCTCCATCGAGTTGCTGCCAATCCATGCCTTCGTCAACGACAGCCATTTGCTGGAAAGGGGACTGACCAACTACTGGGGTTACAACACGATCGGTTTCTTTGCCCCTGATCCGCGATATTCCGCGGTCCCGGACTTCGTGTTCGCCGAATTCAAGGAGATGGTCGCACGACTGCACGACGCCGGCCTGGAGGTAATTCTGGACGTGGTTTACAACCACACCGCGGAAGGTAACGAAAACGGTCCGACACTCTCGTTCCGCGGGATTGACAACCACTCCTATTACCGTCTGCTTCCAGACAATCAACGTTATTACATCAACGATACAGGCACCGGCAACACGCTGAACATGAGCCATGCCAGGTGTGTGCAGATGGTGACTGACAGCTTGCGGTATTGGGCATCGGAAATGCACATCGACGGGTTCCGGTTCGACCTGGGCACGATTCTGGCGCGTGAAGCTGATGGTTTCAACGAGGCGCATGGGTTCTTACAAAGCTGTCTGCAAGATCCTGTGCTTTCCAACGTCAAACTGATCGCGGAACCGTGGGACATCGGGCCGGGCGGTTACCAGGTTGGCCGGTTTCCCCCCGGCTGGGCGGAATGGAACGACAAGTTCCGCGATACCGTCAGGGCATATTGGAAGGGCGATCCCGGAAAGCAGGCGGAAATGGCGACCCGCATGGCGGCGTCGGCCGAATCGTTCGCCCAGCGGGGCCGCAAGGCGTGGGCCAGCGTCAATTTCATTACGGCACATGACGGCTTTACCCTGAACGACCTGGTTTCGTACAACGACAAACACAACGAAGCCAACGGCGAGGATGGGCGCGACGGCAGCTCCGACAATAATTCCTGGAACTGCGGCGTGGAGGGGCCGACCGACGACCCGGAGATCAATGCCCTGCGGGAGCGGCAGCGGCGGAATATGCTGGCGACTCTGCTGTTGTCGCAAGGCACGCCGATGGTGCTGGCAGGCGATGAGTTCGGACGCACGCAAGGCGGCAACAACAATGCCTATTGCCAGGATGGCGAAATCGGCTGGGTCAACTGGAATTTCGGCGAGAAGGAAGTCGAACTGGCCGAATTCGTTCGCAAGGTCATCGTGCTGCGGCAGTCTTTCCCGATCCTGCGGCGCACCCGGTTCCTGACCGGTGAATACAACGCGGACCTGGATGTGCGCGATGTTCGCTGGCTGTCGCCGACGGGCACCGATATCGAGGACTCGCATTGGGCCGATGCCAATGCCCGCTGCTTCGGCATGTTGCTGGACGGGCGGGCGCAGGCCAGCGGGATCAAGCGGCCGGCGATGGACGCCACCGCATTGCTGGTGCTGAACGCCTATCATGACGTGGTCGCATTCACGCTGCCGGAGGTCGTAGGGGGACAGAAGTGGCAGCGTCTGTTGGATACCAATATCCCTGACGACGTAACGCGGGAATCATTTCAGACCGGTAAAACGTATGAGATAACCGGAAGGTCTCTGGTGTTGTTCGTGCTGGAACCGGAAAGTAAACGATCGGTCGCGCTGCGCCGGGCAATCGAGGGATTCCGCCAGATGGCGGAGCGTCCGATCCCGATGGCCGCACCGGAATCCGGCCCCGAAACGGAAAGAGCAATGGCGGAGGCGGTCGGGGTAACGCCTCCGTGAATCACCCGCACCGGGGCGATGGCGTTATGTTGCGGCGCGGCGTGAGTGAAGCTGCGGCGATCCCCGCCCTTGCGGCGGGTGTTTGGGTGCATGTGGCATCCCCTATTGTGCGACAAGGGACATATCGTGTCAGAAACGACCAAAAACGCTGAAGGGCCCAAGAAGGGTGCGGATCACACGGTCAAGCCGGGCCAGGCATCCGTCGAAACAGCAACCAAGGCGACGAAAGATTCCATAGAGGAAACCGCCCGGGCGGCTGCACAGGTTACTGACCGGGCGGTGGACGCCGGAAAGGGGGTCAGCGAAACCGTGAGCGCGCGAGGCCGGGATTCCATGTTGATGAGCGCCCGCGCGCCGGCGAATCTCAGGGGTCAGGCAGCCGATATCGGCTTTGGCCGAAGCCATCACATGATGTCCTCCGCCGCGCATGCGATGGACATCTACCGCGACGCCGCCGAACGATCGGCCGGCCGGGTGCAGGCGTTGATGGCCAGCGCGATGACTTTGGGGCGTGGGATGGCCGGTATCCAGCACGCCTGGTTCGAGATGGCCGACCACACCATGGAAGCCGCCGCTCATAGGCCGCGGGACCTGTTGCGCTGCAAGACCATGATCGAACTGGCCGAGGTCCAGCGCGACCTTTATCTTGACGCAATCAATCACGCATTCGAATCGACGAGCCGGCTGCTGGAGATGGCTGGCCGCACCGCCCAGGATGCCGTGCGTCCTTTGCGTTCGTAATGGGTTCGTTTGACCCCTCGCTGTCGGATCCGCCGGTTCCCGCCGGCGATCCGCCGGTACCGAGCGATCCCGACGATCCCATTCCTGTAGAGGAACCGCCTCGGCCGATACCGATACCGCCTGATCCGGGGCCGGTGCCCGTCAGGGCTCGTTAGGCCGCCGCAGCGTCCCTACAGGCGATTTACGTCCTGTAGGATCATCGCGGCGGCCTTTTCGCCAATCATGATGGTTGGGGCATTGGTATTGCCCCCAACCACCACCGGCATGATCGAAGCATCGGCCACCCTCAGGCCCGCGATGCCATGAACCCTCAGGCGCGGATCGACGACGGTGTTTGG
>JAKBCJ010000523.1 GCA_021807975.1 Pseudomonadota bacterium
CAGGCGCGGGCACATCGATTCCGACTGGTCGGAAGCCACGCAGACCCTGCGGACCACCTATCGCAACATGGATTTCTGCCGGTCGGTCGCCGTATCGGTCGGCAGCTTCGATTCACGCGCGGTGTTCGCCAACGGACGCCTGAGTTTCGAGGTCAAGCTGCCGCCGGGCAGCACATGGCATGCCTGCCTGTTGTATGAATTCACCGACGGCGGGAAGCACTTTCAAGCCAGCCATGAGTGCGCGGCGCGGGCCGAATCGTCCTCACAAGCGATGGCGCACCGCGACTGGCGCCAGACGGTGCTGAAACTGCAGACCAGCAACGAGGAATTCTATCGCTTCTTCCATCAGGCCATCGACGACATGGCGGCGTTGCGCCTGCCGCTGGAGGGCACCGACCATATGGTTTTCCTGCCAGCGGCAGGCCTGCCGTGGTTCATGGCGCCGTTCGGGCGGGACAGCCTGATCGTGTCGTTGCAGAATATCATGGTCTATCCCGATTTCGCCCGAGGATCGCTGGAGGTGCTGGGGCGCTGGCAAGCGAAGGAACGCGACGATTTCCGCGATGCCGAACCGGGCAAGATCATGCACGAACTGCGATACGGGGAACTCGCGCATTTCAAGCTGATCCCGCACACGCCGTATTACGGAACCGCCGATGCCACGCCCTTGTATCTGATCACGCTGCATGCCGCGTGGCGGGCCACCGGCGACCGTACGCTGCTGGAAAGATACCTGCCGAACGCCGAGGCGGCGCTGGACTGGATCGACAACTACGGCGACCGCGACGGCGACCTGCTGCAGGAGTACCAGACCCGCTCGCCCGCGGGATATGAGAACATGGCGTGGAAAGACGCCGGCGATTCCATGACCTACACCGATGGTACGCCGGTACGCGGCCCCAAGGCACTGTGCGAGTTGCAGGGCTATGTCTATGACGCCCGGGTGCGGATGGCGGAGGTGTTCGATGCGCTGGGCAAGCCGGATCGGGCGGCGGACCTGCGCGCCAAGGCTGCCGCACTGTTCAAAAAATTTAACGAAACATTTTGGGATGAGGATGCGGGCTTCTACGCCTACATGCTGGATGGCGAAAAACGCAAGGTGATGACAGTGGCGTCCAATCCCGGGCATCTGCTGTGGTCGGGCATCGTGCCGCGGGATCGCGCGGCCAAGGTGGTGGCGCGCCTGATGCAGCCGGACATGAACTCCGGGTGGGGCATCCGCACCCTGTCGGCGAAGCATCCCGCCTACAATCCATATTCCTATCAGAACGGATCGGTTTGGCCGCACGACAACAGCCTGATCGCACTTGGTTTCAAGCGATATGGCTTCAGCACGGAAGCCGGCCAGATCGCGCGCGGCATCAGCGACGCCGCAAGCCATTTCCTGCTGAACCAGTTGCCGGAACTGTATGCCGGCGTGCAACGCAACGGGACGAATTTCCCGGTGCAGTATCTGGGCGCCAATGTACCGCAAGCCTGGGCGGCGGGGTCATGCTTTGCGCTGATCCAGGCGATTCTGGGCATCCAGCCGGATGCCCCTAATGACTCGCTATATGTCGATCCCGATCTGCCGGACTGGCTGCCGGATGTTACGCTGAAGGACCTGCGTCTTGGACGGCGTCACTTCGATATCCGCTTCCGCCGGGAGGGCGAAGAGACGGTATGGACGGTGCTGCGCGGTGACGCGGCTTTGGTTAAACACCGCAGCACCGTCGAAGAGAGGGAGGCATTGTGCCGGCCGTAAACCTGCATGTGCCAGCCCCCCGGGCATGGGCGGGTTTATGGGGCTGAGCGCGCCCGCCGAACCCGGCCCCGCAGACTGACAAAGCCCAGCCCCGCGACGGCGACCGCGAACACCCCGATGGACGCCGGTTCTGGAACCGGCTTACCGAGGGCGAATTCAAACGCGGCGGCATTCGCATCCGACAGGACCAGGGTGGAATAGCCGGCCAAACCGGAAATCCGCAGCGCCACATTCGTCTTGCCGGATACCAAACCGCTTCCGACAGCGGCGGCGATATCGGCACCGGTGACGGTTCCGACGGTTGTCCCGTTGGCAGCCTTGAATGTAATAACGTTGGAGGTTGTGCTGTTATCGACCGACCCCCAAAGGATCTGCAGCGCATCCTGCGCCACGGTATAGCTGACTGTCACCGTACCGTTGCCACCGCCAGCGGCCAGGTAATCCGTTTTGGTGTTGGTGCTGCCGAACGGCGACGCGGCCTTACCGCTGACCCCGCCCGCGAAAACGCCCGAGGGGGTCGATCCTTGCCCGAACGCTATTTTCGATATCTCCGAACCGGTTGGTAGCTTGGCGGGGGACGATGTAGATGTCACGGCACTGGTCTGAACCTCGGTGTTGCCGGTGTTGTTCGTTCCCAAATTCAATATCGTGAACGGAATGTTGGCGGGCAACGTATTGGAACCGCCGGAATTTGAATAAAGCGTGATCGTTTGCGCCGACGCGGTCCCCATCCCGCTAAGGACGCCAGCCAGCAAACAGGCCACGAGACGCAAACGCCCCGAGGTTAAAACCACCTCCCCCCAGCCACGAACGATCCAACTCCAATAATACAACGACATATCATCCGTTCAGATTGACAGACCCATTTCAACGTATCAGGGGCTACAACCTGTACTTGCAATGAGGTCGCGACGAAAATGCACCAAAAACCGATCCGGCGTGTTTTTAACACACAGCATTAAGCAAACCAATGAAATTTCGGCCATGGTCCGTGCCAATAATAATACTTTTTATCATTTATTAGTCATGTACGTCGTGACAGAGATCCCGCCTCTCGTAAAACCCGCGCGCCCATCCCGGTAAACTCCCGATCAGGAATTTCCTTCCGCAACGATCCTTGGCTCGGCCTATCCGACGCCAGTGGAAACAGCGATGCCGGCAGACCAAGCCCGAACCACGGCGTTCCCCGCCAGTCCGACCGTTGCGGGGCCGCCCGCCAATCCACCCCCCTCCGCCCGAATTCCAGTCTTAAATAGGGACTGGTTCCACCGCGGCAAGCCGCCCCCGGCGATGCTGCGCCAGCGCGCGAACCGCGCCAAAACCCGCTGCCTGAAGCAACAACAAACCGCGGCATTCCAACATGAAACCGCGCCGCGGCAGGTTGGGCGTGCTGGGTTTATGCGGCGGGACGCACCCGCCGAATCCTGGCCCGCCGGCTGGCGAACCCAACCCCAGCGGCCGCCAGGCCCAACAATCCAATCGAGGCCGGCTCCGGAACTGGCAGTCCGAGGGCGAATTCGAATGCCGGGCTGCCGGGATCGGACAGGACGACACTGGTGAAGCCG
>JAKBCJ010000071.1 GCA_021807975.1 Pseudomonadota bacterium
CATTATCGACGGCGTGCCGAACGGCCTCGCGGAGATCACCAGCGACGGCTCGCGCCAGATCGTCAAAATCCAGACCGGCTCCTTGGCCGTCTATGCTTTCGTCATGCTGATCGGCGTCGTGGCGCTGGTTAGTATCTTCATGCTGAGCCGGTGAGATCATGACCGCTATGAGCAACGCCGCCGGTTTCCCCGTCCTGTCCCTGATCACCTGGCTGCCGCTGGTCGGCTGTCTGGTGATGATGATGGTGCGCGGGGACGAACAGACCGTCGCCTCTAACGCCCGCTGGACCGCGCTGTGGACCAGTCTGCTGGTCTTCGTGATTTCGCTCGTGCTGTGGGTGAAGTTCGACCGCTCCGATGCCGGCTTTCAGTTTAACGAACACGTCGCCTGGATGCCGGAATACAAGGTTGGCTACAGCATGGGCGTTGACGGTATCTCCGTCCTGTTCGTCCTGTTGTCCACGCTGCTGACCCCGATCTGCATCCTGGCCAGTTGGGAGTCCATCCAGACCCGCGTCCGCGAGTTCATGATGAGCTTCCTGATCCTGGAAACCATGATGGTGGGCATGTTCGCCGCGACGGACTTCGTGGTGTTCTACATGTTCTTCGAAGGCGTGCTGATCCCGATGTATCTGATCATCGGCGTCTGGGGCGGCCCGCGCCGGGTCTATGCGGCGGTCAAGTTCTTCCTGTTTACGCTGACAGGCTCTGTGTTGATGCTGTTGGCGCTGATTGCGATGTGGCTGCATGCCGGCACCACCGACATCCCGGTGCTGATGCACACCACGTTCCCGATCGGCATGCAGAGCCTGTTGTTCCTGGCGCTGTTTGCCTCCTTCGCGGTGAAGGTGCCGATGTGGCCAGTCCACACCTGGCTGCCCGACGCGCATGTGGAAGCCCCCACCGCCGGTTCCGTCATCCTGGCCGGCGTGTTGCTGAAGATGGGGGCCTACGGGTTCCTGCGCTTCTCGGTTCCGATGCTGCCCGACGCCACGGCTACTTTCTCGCCGTTCGTGTTCACCCTGTCCGTCGTGGCGGTGATCTACACCTCCCTGGTCGCGCTGGCGCAGCAGGATATGAAGAAGCTGATCGCCTATTCTTCAATCGCCCACATGGGCGTGGTCACGATCGGCATCTTCACCGTCAACGTCCAGGGCATCTCCGGTGCGCTGTTCCAGATGCTGTCGCACGGTGTGGTGTCCGCCGCGTTGTTCCTTGTCGTCGGTGTGGTGTACGACCGCATTCACTCTCGGGAGATCGCGCGCTACGGCGGTTTGGCCGACCGGATGCCGGCCTATGCGCTGGTGTTCATGCTGTTCATGATGGCGTCGGTCGGGCTGCCTGGCACCGCCGGTTTCGTGGGTGAGTTCCTGGTGATCTTCGGCGCTTTGCAGGTGAATTTCTGGCTGGCCCTGCTGGGCGGCATGGGGATGATCCTGGGCGCGGCCTACATGCTGTACCTGTATCGCCGGGTCATCTTCGGCCGTATCACCCGCGACGATCTGCGCAACATCCTGGACCTCAGCCCGCGCGAGTGGGTGGTGTTCGCCCCGCTGATCGTCCTGACGCTGTGGATGGGCATCTATCCTTCCAGCTTTACCTCATATTTCGATGCGTCCGTGGGGGCGATGGTGCAGCACCATACCGCCGCGCTGGCCGCGACAACCAAGCTTGCCGGGATCGTACACTAATGAACTGGACCTTGGCCCTGCCGGAGATCGTCCTTGCCTGTGTGGGCATGGCGACACTGATCTTCGGCGTTCTCCGCAAGCAGGACTCCACTCTGCTGTGTACGATGTTTACCATCGGCGGCTTCCTGATCGCCGGTCTGATGGTGTTGACCGGCACCAGCGGCTTCGGCTTCCACGGCCAGTTTGTGGCGGACCCGTTCAGCGCCTTCAACCAGATACTGATCCTGTCCGGTGCCGCCCTGTCGTCGATCCTGGCGCTTGGGTGGAACCGCAGCGAGGGTATCGCGCGGTTTGAGTTCCCGGTCCTGATGCTGTTCTCCACCGTTGGCATGATGATCATGGCGTCGGCGTCGAACCTGATGACGCTGTATATGGGCCTGGAACTTCAATCGCTGGCGCTCTACGTCCTGGCGGCGTTCGCCCGCGACAGCCTGCGCTCCTCCGAGGCCGGCCTGAAGTATTTCGTGCTCAGTGGCTTGGCGTCCGGGCTGCTGCTGTATGGCATCTCGCTGGTGTACGGGTTCTCCGGCACCATGGACCTGGCGGCGCTGCACGAACTGCTGGTCAATCCCGCCGGCGCCTCGGCCGGCCTGATCGTCGGCATCGTCTTCGTGCTGGTCGGGCTGGCGTTTAAGGTGTCCGCTGTGCCGTTCCATATGTGGACGCCCGACGTTTATGAGGGCGCGCCGACCCCGGTCACGGTGTTCTTCGCCACCGCCCCGAAAGTGGCCGCGATGTCGCTGGTGCTGCGGGTGATGGGCACGTCTTTCGCTTCGCTGGTCGGCGCGTGGCAAATCCTGGTGATCGTCATGTCCATCGCATCCATGCTGCTGGGGGCGCTGGCCGCGATCGGGCAGACCAACATCAAGCGGCTGATGGCGTATTCGTCGATCGGGCATATGGGCTACGCGTTGATTGGCCTCGCGGTCGGCACCGCTGACGGTGTGCGCGGCGTGCTGGTGTACATGGTCATCTATGTGTTCATGACCGCCGGCACCTTCGGCTGCATCCTGGCGATGCGCCGCAAGGGCAGGGCGGTCGAGCAGATTTCCGATCTGGCCGGCCTTGCGTCCAACGACCCGGCCCTGGCGATGGTGCTGGCGCTGTTCATGTTCAGTCTGGCTGGCATCCCGCCGATGTCGGGCTTCTTCGGAAAGCTCTACATCTTCCTGGCTGCTGTTCAGTCCGGCCTGTGGACTCTCGCCGTTATCGGCGTGCTGACCAGTGTGATCGGGGCATTCTATTACATCCGTATTATCAAGGTGATGTACTTCGACGCAGCCGCCGAACGCTTCGATCCACGGCCGGCCTCGCTGTCCTTCGTCGTTGCCGCGACCGGGCTGTTCACCGGCTTCTTCTTCCTGTTCCCGGCACCGATCGTTGCAGCGGCACAGGCTGCGGCCAGCATCCTGTTCAAATAGTGCGGGATAGCCGCCCTATTAAGATAGTTTCGTGGCAATCGCCGAAGGAATCGACTATAAACTGCGGTCCTGATGCTCGTCACGAAGGTCGGTCGGTTATACATGGCTACAGACGTTATCGTCGGAACCGGCATCTCTGACCAGGAACTGGTGCTGAAGTTCGAAAGTCTGGGCGATAACTGCGAGCTTGGTCTTGTGCAGCGCCGCGTCGGCGTGGAACCGCTTGGTATGTTCCGGTTCGCCGGCGCGCCGCTGCGCCATCTGATTCGGGCTCTCCACGCGCGGTTTGAGGGTATGGGGGCCGCCGAAAATGTCCGGATCCGGCCGGAGAACGGCGAGTATATGGTCAAGTTGACCAAATACGACTTCGTTTATCATGCGGACGTGAAGGTGGGACAGGCGGACCCCGAGATCCTACAGAAGCAGCAGGTGCGCACGGTCGGATTTCTGGTCCGAAAACTGATCGACGACCTTGAAAATGCAACCAAAATCATGGTCTTCCGGCAGAACGAGCCATTGTCGGCCAACGACCTGATCGATCTGCGGATTGCCTTGGCTGGCTACGGGCCGGCGACCTTGCTGTGGGTCCAGGCGGCCCGTCCCGGCCATCCGCCCGGGTCGGTTGTCAGGATCGACGACCGGTTGATAGTCGGGCATGTCAGCCGGCTTGCCCTGCGGGAGAACGTGCCCGATCTGGATGTGGCCTCGTGGCTGGCCATGCTGCGGCAGGCCTATGCCATCCATACCGGGCAGGGAGCCGCACCCGTTTCGGACAGCAGCGAATCCCGCATTGTCCTGACATTTGGCAAGGGCGGGAATGCGTCGGACCACACCGGCTACGGCTGGTCGGCGCCAGAGGACGGGTTCACTTGGACGGTCGGGGAGCGGAGCCTGTTGACGCTGGAAACGCCGCCGCCCGCGGCAGCCGGCTATTGGATGGAAATGGATGTCGTGCCGTTCGTCGCCCCCCCGGTGGTCATGGCGCAGGTGTTGCGCGTGACGATCAACGGGCATGCGGTCCATACATTCGATCCGCTGACCCGCGGGTCGGTGGGCTTCGGCGTCCCCGGACATCTCGTCCAGGGTTCGGACAAGCTGGAAATCGTGCTCGAACACCCGCATGCGGCCAGTCCCCGGGCGGTTGCCGGTGAGAACGACGACCGCCGCCTGGCGGTGTCATTCAGCCGCCTGTCGTTGGCCGGCCGGAACTAGACCCGGCGGACCCGCGCGGCCTTTGACAAGGCGGCCCCGGCCGGTGACAACTCGGATACCACCGGGAAGGAAACCAGGATGTCCGCAGTTCCGCAATCGACTATCGGCTTCATCGGCCTGGGCGTGATGGGGGAGCCGATGTGCGGGCACCTCGCGCGCCGATCGGGAATGCCTATCGTCGCCTTCGATCTCCGTTCAGAGCCATTGGACCGGCTGGCGGCACATGGCGTGAAGGCCGGGTCCCTGGCCGGGATCGCGGCGGACTGCGACACGATCCTGCTGTCGCTGCCGGACGGCAAGGCGGTTGCCGCTGTTATCGCCCAGCTCGAACCCCATCTGCGGGCTGGTCAGTGCGTGGTCGATACCAGCACGTCGTCGGTCGAACTCACCCGCAAGATCGGCGCGCGCCTGACCGCAAAGGGCATCCAGTATGCCGATGCGCCCGTAGCCCGGACCCGCGAGGCGGCATCGCGCGGCGAGTTGAGCATTATGGTCGGCGCCACCGACGAAACCTTCGGCCGGATCAAGCCGATCCTGGAGACGATGGGCACCGACGTGACCCATTGCGGCCCGGTCGGCTGCGGGCAGGTCGTCAAAATCCTGAACAACATGCTGGTGTTCCAACATTGCGGCGCTTTGGCCGAAGCGATCGCTATTGGACGGCGCAACGGTGTGCCGGCCGAAGTTTTGCTGCCCACCATGGCGATGGGATCGGGCGACAGCTTCGTGCTGCGCAATCACGGCATGAAGGCAATGCTGCCCGGCGTGTTCCCGGAACGCGCTTTCTCCACCCGCTATGCGATCAAGGACCTGTCCTATGCGCTGGAAATGGCGGATGCGGCCGGCCTGGACATGGCCGCCGCGAAGCTGACCATGGAGCGGCTGAAACAGGCCGAGGCAGCGGGTTATGGCGATCAGTACCATCCCGCCGTCCTGAAGGTCATAGACCCGCAATGAGCGTTTTTCCGAGCGCCGAAGCCTGGCGCGAGGCCTGTGCCGGCGATGCCACCCTGGCTGCCTGGTCCGGGCCGTGGTCCGTCGTTTTCGCGATCGTCAGCGGCGCGCGGACAGCCGCATTCCGCTTTGTGGATGGCAAGGTCCAACAAGGCGGTGGCGACGCGGCGTTTACCCTGGCCGCCCCGGATGCGATCTGGGCGAAGTTCCTGTTGCCGGTTCCGCCCAGGCACCATCATGGCGTGTTCGCGATGCAGTACCGCGTGCCGGAATTCGCGATCCAGGGCGACCAACTGGCGTTCGCGCAGCACGCCCATGTTGTAAGGCGCGTGCTGGAGATCGGGAAGTGGCTGGCGCTGGGGAATACCGGTCCGGTGCCGGTCAGCCTGTCGCCGCGCGGCGGGGTTCGGCCGATGCCGAAGGTCCAGGGCGGTTATGTGCCGGTTACCGCCGGCGGCGTGACGTATCAGATCTACTACGAAACCGCCGGCTCCGGCCGCGATGTCCTGTGCATGCATACCGCCGGTTCAGACTCGCGGCAGTTTCATGGGCTGATGGCCGATGAGCGGATTACCGCTGGTCATCGGCTGGTGGCGTTCGATCTGCCCTGGCATGGCAAATCCCTGCCGCCCGAGGGTGCCATCCCGGGGTCGTGGCGGCTGAACACCGACCTGTATGTCGATCTGATCATGGGCTTCGCCGCCGCCGCCAGCCTCGAAAAACCTATCGCGCTCGGGGCCTCCATGTCCGGGGAGATCTGCCTGGAACTGGCGTACCGGCATCCGGATGCGTTCGGCGGGATCGTCGCCTGCGAAGCTTGCGAGAAAATCGAGCAGCGCCAGACCGCCCGGGCGGCGCATCCGGCCGTCAACCAGTCGATGTTCGTGCCGGAATGGATCCGAGCGCTGAGCGCGCCGCAGAGCCCGGCGGAATATCAGGAGGCGATCGCCTGGCATTACGGCCAGGGCGGGCCGGCGGTATTCTACGGCGATATCGCGTTCTACTCGGGCGACTGGGACGCGCGGGAGCGGGTCGGGAAAATCGACACCAACCGTTGCCGGCTGTTCATGCTGACCGGGGAGTACGACTACTCCTGCACGGTGGAACTGTCTCGTGCGACGGCGGAGAAGATCCCCGGCGTGGTGTTTCGGGAGATGAAGGGGATCGGCCATTTCCCGTTCGCGGAGAACCCGAAGCTGTTCGCGGAGTACCTGCTGCCGGTGCTGGAGGACCTGCGCTTGTAGCCGCCGTCAGAAGGAAGCACGGTTCGGCGGGACCGTCAGGCAGGCGATACCGCGCCCGGTCAGCCGGCGGCATGCTTGTGTGGCGGCTTGCGCGCTCAGTCCGGACAGGCGTGCGCGGAACGCCACCTGGTTGCCGAACGGCACCGTCGCCGGCAGTTCTATCTTGGTTTGGTCGAGCAGATCGGGTGCCGCCGAACGTGCGCTTTTGGCGGCGGCCTCCGCGGTGGACAGGTTGGCGAACGCGCCGACCTGGATCATCCAGCGTCCCGGGGGCGGCCCGGACGGCACGGCGGGATGGAAAGCGATCTGTCGGGACAGGCGTTCCTGCAGCGGCCGCCGGGACTCGCCGACGAACTGTTGCGGGGCGGCGATTGCGGCTGGCGTGCGGCACGGCCGGTAAGGATCGTATGCCGCGTCGGGATCGCAGTCCGGCGTGTTATAAGCGACGGCGGCGGCCGCCACGGGCTGGCGCAGCTTCACGCAGGGTCCGTTGGGGTTGTATGCGGCGTCCAGGTCGCAGCCGGCGGGGGTTGGGCGGGCGGCAACCTGAACCACGCGGGCGCCGCCGTACACCGCCAACGGGCCGGACATCGGGCGGTCGGACCCCAGGCGGGGGGCGATGGCGGCGACATAGTTCACCGTTTCGGCCGGCAGCGGCGTGCCTTGGGTCAGGTATTTGTCCAATCGGTTTGGGCCGGCATTGTAGGCCGCCAGGAACCCCGGGGAACCGAAGCGGTCATACATCTCCCGCAGGTAGGCGGTGCCGGCCAGGATATTGTCGTGCGGGTTGAACGGGTCGTCGCCCAGGTTGTAGCGCTGGCGCAGGCCGTCATAGGTGTCGGGCATCACCTGCATCAGGCCCATGGCGCCCGCTGCGGAGATCACGTCCTCCTGTCCGCCGGATTCCTGGTGCATCACGCCGCGGACCCAGGTTTCCGGGATGGAAAACCGCGCGGATGCCTCATGGATATAGGGTCCCCACGGGTCGCTGGCCGGGCCGGGCGGCGGGTAATACCGTGTCGGGTTGTGGTGAATCGCCGAGCGGTAGGGGTGGTTGGTACCGCACGCGGCCAGGGTTGCCAGCAGCGCCAGACAGGCGAACAGGCGGACGCGACGTGCCGTTGTGGACGCTAGGCTGCGATTCATGGGCGGGAAACCGGCGCGAAGAGGTTCGTGTTGTTATCACAGGTTTGCAGGAAACCGGTAGAGAACTTTGATCGCGTTACAGTTTCCCGTCCACCCCGTGACGGACCCGCCACAGTGGTCCGGCCCGGGTGCTACATGGCGATGGAGAACCCGCCATCCACGGGGATCGCCGTTCCCGTTACGAAATCCGACGCCGGGGAGGCCAGGAACGCGGCCACCCCCGCCATGTCCCGGGGCGTACCCCAGCGGCCGCCGGGGGTGCGCTTTTGTACGCTGTCCTGCAGGCCGGCCACTTGTTCCCGGGCGCGCTTGGTCAGGTCGGTATCGATCCAGCCGGGCAGGACGGCGTTGACCTGGATGTTGTCCTTGGCCCAGGCGGTTGCCATCGCCCTGCTCATTTGCACGATGCCGCCTTTGCTGGAGGCGTAGGCGGTGGCGAAGGGCGCGCCGAACAGCGACATCATCGAACCGATGTTGATCATCTTGCCGCCGCCGGCCCTGACCATTTCCGGATAGGCGGCCTGGGAGCAGAAGAAGGCGCTGGTGAGGTTGGTATCCAGGACGTGGTGCCATTCATCCTCGGTCAGGTCTTGCGGCTGTTTGCGCACCGAGGTGCCGGCGTTGTTGACCAGGATATCGAGGCGGCCGTGCTTTGCGACGGTTGCCGCGACCAGTGCGACGCATTCCACCTTGTTCGTGACATCGGCGGTCAGGAAGCTGGCTTCGGCGCCCATGTCGCGGAGTGTTTGCAGCGCGTCGGCGGCCTTTGCTTCGTTGCGGCCGGCGATGACGATGGCCGCACCCAGGGAGGCGATGCCCTGCGCCATGCCGAGGCCGATGCCGCCGTTGCCGCCGGTGACCAGGGCGACCTTGCCCTTGAGATTGAACAGATTCATCAGATGAGTCCTCATTTTCGCGCGCCAATTTGCGGGCCTGTGGATTGGGGCGCAAGGGCTGCGGGGTTTGCCGCCGGCGGTGGGGGCAGGGGGGCACTTGCGGCCGGGGCGGGGGAGATGCACGGGTGATGGATTTGGATTTGCTCGCCGCGCGTATCCGCCGCAGATTTGGTTGCATCAATAAGGAGGATAACGATGCGGGTTTCAATCGGGCTGCCGGCGAACGACTGGCAGGCTTGCGCGGCGGCGGCGAAGCAGGCGGAGGACGACGGTGCGGACGCGGTGACCGCCAGCGAGTTGAAGCACGATCCGTTCACACCGCTGGCTTTCGCCGCGATGGCGACTCAGCGGGTGGCGCTGGTGCCGTCGGTCGCGATTGCGTTTCCGCGCAGCCCGATGGTGGTTGCCAACCTGGCCTGGGACATCAACCGCCATTCGAAGGGCCGGTTCGTTGTCGGTTTGGGCAGCCAGATCAAGGCACATAACGAGCGCCGGTTCAGCACGCCCTGGGTCGCGCCGGCTGCCCGCCTGGGCGAATACATCGAGTCGCTGCGGGCGATCTTTCGGTGCTGGGAGACTGGGGAGAAGCTGAACTATCAGGGCAAGTACTACAATTTTTCCCTGATGACGCCGGAGTTTTCACCCGGGCCGCAAGGGTTGCCGACGCCGCCGATCGCAATGGCCGCTGTCGGGCCGCTGATGTTGAAGACCGCCGCCCGGGTTGCCGACGGTGTGCGGCTGCACAGTTTCGCCACGCGGGAATACCTGGAGAAAGTGGTTCGGCCGCTGATCGCCGAGGAACTGGCTGCTTGCGGCAAGTCGTTCGAGAATTTTGAGATCACCGGGGGCGGGTTTGTCGCGACCGGACCTGACGCGGCCAGTGTTCGGGCGGCGGCGGAGACGGTGCGGTACCGGGTGGCGTTCTATGGCTCGACGCCGGCTTATCGGGGGGTGTTCGACCTCCACGGGGTGTCGGACCTGGGGGTGAAGCTTACGGAAATGTCGAAGCAGGGCCAGTGGAGCCAGATGGCGGCTCAGGTGCCGGACGATGTGCTGGATTTGTTTGTCGCCCGAGCGACTTATGATGAACTGCCGGGGGCGATTGAGAAGCGGTACGGGGGGATTGTCGATACGGTTTCGATCGATTTCGCACCGGGCACGAGCGCGGCGGCACGGCGGGCGACGATCGCGGCGGTGCAGGCGATACCGAGCACTTTCAAGGGGTTTCGGACTTAGGGGCGCTGCGAAAATAACCACTTCGGCGGACGCACGGTCCGGGAGACCGTCATGGCGGGCGCGGGCCCGCCATCCACGCCTTTTCCCGGAGCGGCACCGTAAGCCAATTATGGCGGGCCTGCGCCCGGCCTTGACGAATGGAGAGGTCACACCGCCCCCCTCCCGTTGGGCCGGACAATGCGCTAGCATCGCTCACGCGAGGGCGCATGGGTGCCCGCTACGCACGGGCCCGTATCCCCAAGGGCGCCTTCGGAAACGAAGGAGGTGCGGCTATGTCAGGAACAACAAAAGTCAGAAGTCCCCGCTCGGTGGCTCTGGTGGGCCCCTACAGCAGCGGAAAATCCACGCTTTTCGAGGCACTGCTGGACGCGGCGGGTGCCCCGCTGAAGCGGCCGGCCGATCCGCGCAACCGCCCGATGACCACCGAGATCCGACTTGGCCATTGCTCCTACCTCGGCGATCCGTGGACAATCCTGGATTGCCCGGGGTCTATCGAGTTCGCGTTTCAAGCCTGTTCCGCCCTGACGGTGGCCGATATCGCGGTGGTGGTGTGCGAACCCAGTCCGGCGAAGGCCGCGATGGTGGCGCCGCTGCTGAAGATGCTGAAAGACCAGGGCGTGCCGCATATGGTGTTCATCAATAAGATCGATACGCTGGAGGATGGTCTTGCGGATACGCTGGCGGCGCTGCAGGCGTTTGCGGCCAGCCCGCTGGTGCTGCGGCAGATGCCGATCTTCGATGGCCCGACCGTGACTGGCTATGTCGATCTGATGAGCGAGCGAGCATATCGCTACCGTAAGGGGCAGGCATCGGAGCTGATGCAGATTCCGTCGGCGATGCTGGCGGAGGAGCAGGCGGCTCTGGGCCGGCTGGTGGAAACCCTGGCCGACCACGATGATGTGCTGCTGGAAAAAGTGCTTGAGGATATTAAGCCGACGCCGGAAGAACTGTATCGCGACATGCGCAAGGACCTGGTCGATGGTTCGGTGATCGAGGTTCTTGTCGGCGCGGCGGAAAACGCCAATGGGGTGCGGCGGCTGTGGAAGGCGCTGCGGCATGACACGCCCGACCCGGCGCAGGCGGCCGAACGGCGATCCATCATTCCCGGCGGGGCGCCGCGGGTTCAGGTATTCAAGACGGTTTATGCGGGGCACACCGGCAAGCTGTCGTATGCCCGGATATGGAGCGGAACGCTGACCGATGGCGCGCAGCTTGGCGGCACGCGGCTGGGCGGCATTTATCGTTACAATGGCGGCGACCTGACGAAAATTCCCAGTGCGCAACAGGGCGATGTGGTCGCGCTGGGGCGGCTGGACGGGGTGCGGACCGGGGCGACCTTGTCGTCGGGCGGGCAGCCGGAGCAGTTGCCATTTCCGGAAGCAAGCCCGCCGGTGTTCGCCATGGCGATCGCGACCACTGACCGCAAGGACGATGTGAAATTGTCCGGCGCGCTGCACAAGCTGGCGGAGGAGGATCCGTCGCTGTTCATCACCCAGGACGGCGAAACCGTGCTGCATGGCCAGGGGGAGATGCACCTGCAAACGACGGTGGAGCATCTGTTGCGCGATTATGGGCTGAAGCTGACCACGCATAAACCGGCGGTTGCGTATAAGGAAACGATTCGCCGGCCGGTGCAGGAGCATGGAAGACTCAAGCGGCAGACCGGCGGGCATGGTCAGTTCGCCGACGTCAAGATCGACATCGCGCCCAGGGCGCGCGGCGAGGGATTTCTGTTCGTGGATAAGGTCGTCGGCGGGGCGGTGCCTCGCAACTTCATCCCCTCGGTGGGCGAGGCGGCGGAGGAGGCGACGCGCAAGGGGCCATTCGGATATCCGGTGGTAGATGTGTCCGTTACGCTGGTGGATGGCGGATTTCATTCCGTTGACAGTTCTGACATGGCGTTCAAAACCGCGACGCAGATCGCAATGAAAGAGGGGTTGGCGAAGGCCGATCCGGTGCTGCTTGAGCCTGTCGACCATGTAACGATCAGCGTTCCGAACGATTATACGGCGCGGGCGCAGCGGCTGCTGACCGGACGGCGCGGGCAGATACTGGGGTTCGCGGAACGACAGGGCTGGCCGGGTTGGGATGATGTCGCGGCACTTGTGCCAGAGGCGGAACTGCATGATCTGATCATCGAATTGCGCTCGCAGACGATGGGGCTGGGGACGTACCGGCGGAAGTTCGACCATCTGGCGGAGACGCGTGCGGCGCTGTGACGGTTGAGTTTGCCGTTCGATTGGGCACTGGGGGCGCCCGATCGGCGCGGATATTGGCAACTCCGAAAGGCGTGGATGGGGCACTGGGCCCCATCGGCGTCAAGGCCGCGCGGCCAGGACCGTGGTCAGACCCCTGATGCCCAGCCAGGGACTTGACCGGACGGCGTGCCAACACAGCACCCACGCCTTCTGTTCGGATGTTGACGCGTCGGTTCTGGCCGCGCGGAGGGCGCTCGGGGTTCCCAATCCTCCAGCGGATCGGGGCTTGGTAAGGCTCGACGTTATGCGTTCGCCCGGTGCTAAGGATACGCGGCGGAATAAACGAATCGTTTGACGGCCTCCACCGGCCGCGTGTCCATCGAAGCGGTTGTTTCAAGGCGAACCCTAACCGCACCTCACAGTCATCAAGGTCCGCGGGCCAGAATTGATAAATGAAAATCGCGCCGTGTCCGCTATCCGCCGTTCCGCCATGCTGACGATTTTGTTGGCGATATGTTGATCAATCCTGGAAATGGGCGCACTGAATACGTAATCATTCTCGCATAGCAGGGAGATTACCGCAATGTCAGGTAGCAGCGTCTTAAGCCGGGACCGGTCTGTTTCAGCGCCTCCCGTCCTGACGAGAAGGACCACCGCTCAGGAGGATGAGTGGGTTAACAAGATCCTGGGCGTCTCGACGGAAATCGATTTCAGCGAGGATGAGAGCGAGGATGAGGATCAAACCGACCCGCAAATCCAGGCTCCGGTCAATGTCACCCTGTTAACTGACATCGCACAAAGTCAGGTCCTGGTGATCAATGCTCAGCTTGGGGAAGGCGGGGACGACGACGAGGACGGCGACGACGATATTGAGGCCCTGAAGGAAGTCCTTGCGCGGCACAGTCAATGCGTTCCGGCCGAAGCGAAGATGTTTCGGCTCGGCGGCGGATGGATCCAGCATATCGATGATCTTGCCCGTATCACGAAACCGGAAGCCCGGCGCGCCAAGGTCAACGGGATTAAAGACGTTCTCAATGCGGTGGCGCAGCGTAGGACCGATCTATCGCTTGCAATTAAGGCAGTCGAGAGCAAACCCAATCCATCGGACGAGGTGAAGGGTGCGCTGGCTTTGGCCCAAACTACGCTGCATTCCCTAACGATGCATCTGCCGGGTTATTTCCAGGACCCGTATGTCGAGAGGGAGCTGGGGCGGCGGCTGAAAACGCTCGCCAGCACGCCGGAAGAGAAGGCCAAACTGCTTGAGAAAGCCAAAGCAGGTTTTGTCGATCCGGACGGCAACCCGAAGCTCGATGCCAATGGCGAGCCAGTCGGTGACGGTCTGCGCGCAGCGTTTAAGGGGGCGATCGACAAGATTGGCACCCGCGATTTCGACCGGCAGAATTTCTATTTCGATGCAATCACTACGGCGATTTCCCCCGAGGACGGTAAGAGGCTGTACGAGGCTAACGACCATCTGGTTGAGCAGGGCCAACTGATCCTGGACACGGGTGGCACGCTGCGTGATGTGCAGGAGATGCTGTCCAAAACGGGCGTGCCCGAGGATTGGTGGCCGCCCCGGCTGGTGGAAAGCTTGCAGGCCTGGCGTAAAACCGAGCGGGCGCTGCAGGAAGAGCGGGTCAGCCGCCTGGTGGAGGAGAAAAAGCCCGACTTTACGACCACGGAAGGGATCATGAGTTTCTTCCTGAGCGAAATGCCGGAGCTTGGCGCCAGCGTTTGCGAATTCTTTGGAGAAAACGAGATCGCGAAAGCGACTAAGTCGTTGCTTGAAGGTATTAAGAACGGGTTCGATACCGGTGCGGTCGGCTTCGCGGCGCTTGAATCCCTGGACTTCGACGAGCTCGAGCCGACGACCCGGCAGAAGCTGCTCGACGGCCTCGAAAAATCCATGAGCGTGCTGGAAGGGGCGCTGAACTCAGCCTGCGGCACAATGAAAATCGCCAAGGAGATGGGCGCCGATCATCTGGCATCGGTGATCCCGGGATTGTCGATCGCGGCTTGCGGGGTCAATTTGGCGCTCGCGATCAAGAAACTTAGTGAACACACGGCCATTCGTGTCCAGACAAGCATAATGAAGGGCGATGCATTCAAGGCGTTGGGCAACGCCGACATCACCGATGGGGGCGCCTTCATTCAGGCACTCGGCAACGAGATCAGTGGCCGTAATAAGCAGATTACCAAGGACGGGATCGAGGTCACGACCAGCAGCATGGACTTGGCCGGTTCGATCGCCGGCACTTTCGGCGGCCATTACGGCCTGATCGCCAAGGGGGCTCTGAAAATCACCAGCACGGCGATCACCTATGGCAGCAAGGTGGTGTTCACCAACATCGATTGGAGCGAGGCTGACCGGGCAAAGGCAGGACTGGAGGA
>JAKBCJ010000524.1 GCA_021807975.1 Pseudomonadota bacterium
ATGAATATCATGTCATTTTTTTGATCGAAATTTAGTTTTTTGTGAGTCGGTTGAGGGTTGGCGGCGGGTCATGCGTTTGAGAATAATTGCCCATGTCTCAGCATTCGTCAAGTACTATCTTTGCGGCTGCTGTTGGCCTGCCCGATTTGTATTGTATGCGGAAGCGGCATCTTAACACGAATATTAAGCGCGATGCGACTACCCTTTTGGGTCTTCTTAGCGCCATATTACAATCTGGGATGGCGGATTTGACGGTTCCGGCCGCATCTAAGTGGTGAAGGAGTCCAACGATGAAGAGAACCACGGTAATAATTGGATTGGCCGCGCTGCTGGCCGCGACGCCGGCTTTGGCACAGCCCGCGCCCGCCACCGGTTCGCGCACTACAGCCGCGCCGGGTGCGGGGCAGGCGATGACAGCACCGGATACGAAGGCGCTAGCCCCCCTGCCCAATCGGCAGCCCAGACCGGTTTTCACCATTTTCAATATGCCCGTTGTGGTTTGGGCGCCGATCCAGCCGCACTATTCAACGCGCTCCAAGCTGGAGCCGTCGGGGAACCCGAGTTGGCTGGATGGTGAGAACCCGATGTAGCTGCGCTTGCCGAACGTGCTGGCGTTGGCAGGCCGTGATTTAGGATGTGGGCGATGCGGTTCAGCGAGAAGCGCGCGCGGGGCCGGCTCGGTCAGCGGAACTTCCGATGCTTCTTGCCGTGTGCCGGGACTAGGCGTTCGGGCGGCTGGCCAACTCGGAATGTGTGACGCGGTCGGGGGTTTGTCATAAGCCGCATCGACTGGGCAATAAGCTGCCCGCCGGGGAGCTTTTTCAAGCTCGCCGCTGTCTCCGCCGCGTTTCAAAATGCGACGGAGCGCCCTGTCAGATGCGGTCTGGGCGCGTGTCTTTACGGCAGGGCCCCCTGGTCCACTGCTCCAGCAACCATGATATTTGGAAGCGATCACGCTGATCGGCTTCCGTGCGGTATGACACCCCCCTTCGGCAACCGCGCGCCGACCACCGTCCAGGCCGCGCCGATGCCGTTCATGTGAGGCCAATCCGCCGATGGCATACTTGCCGCCATCAAGCGGTTCCCACGTGTAACAGGCCAGGGGCACGATCTCGTCACTTGATGACCTGGCCCTGTCAGGCTGCTGAGAAAAACTAAAGCGGCCCGGCCGACGACCCAATACAGGGAGTCAGTTCAGATAAACTCGCTACGTCCGATGCGCGCCGGGTGCGGAATAAGATTTTTTAGCAGCCTGGCTGGCGCTGATGTGCGCCATCGCTTGGCGTCGCGGCGCAAAGGGCGCGGATCGTTCGGTTTCGCTTCGTGTAACCGCCGCCCTCACCTGGAGAATATCCTTGCGGGTAACCAAACCGACCAACCTTCCGGTTGCAGGATCGACCACCGGAATGCGGCCCTGGTCGCTCTGTAGCATGACATCGACCGCGTGACTGACGACATCGTTCGGGTGGACCACCGCCAGCGAGGCATCGGACACGCGCTCATCGAGTATTTCGGCGCCATGCCCGCCCTCTATCCGCCACAGTAAGGCATCGGCGCGCGTCACCAGTCCCACCGGCCGCCCCGCCCGGTCCACCACCGGATACACGCGGTGGTGCCCCTTCCCCAGCGTTACGACGGCGTCGGCGACAGAAGAATCAGAGACCAGCACGTCCACATTGCGCACCATCACCTCCGAGACGCGCATAAGCTGGTACGGATCGACGCTATACTCGCGCGAAATATGCTGCCCGCGCCGGGCGATTTTCTCCGTCAAGATGGATCGGCGCAGAATCAGGACGGTCACCGCATAGGCCGCGACCGATGCCACGAGCAGCGGCACCAGCATGCGGAACTCGCCGGTCAGTTCAATTGCGAACAAAGTGCCGGTCAGGGGTGCCCGCATGGTGCCGCCGAGCATCGCGGCCATTCCGAGCAGCGCCCAGAAGCCGGGGTCGCCGGGCAGCATCAGTCCGAACAGCCATCCGGCGGCGCCGCCGAGGATCAGCAGCGGGGCCAGCACACCGCCGGAGGTTCCCGATGACAGTGCAACGAGCCAGATCGCTGCCTTCACCAGCAGGATCGCCAGCACGGCGTGGACAAGGAGGTGGCCGCTCAACAGATCGGCGATGACGTCGTAGCCGACGCCCAACGCCCGCGGCTCGATCAGTCCGCCCAGGCCAACGACAACGCCGCCAATCGCCGGCCACCACATCCAGTGGACGGGAAGATGTTCGAACGTGTCCTCGATCCCGTACAGCAGCTTGGTCAGCACGCTGGACAGCAGCCCGACAACGATACCGACCGCCGCGCAGCCCGCGATTCCCCACCAGGGCAGCGCGGGGACACCGGAAAAGGGAAACAGCGGGCCGCTGGCGAACAGCAGGGGCCGCCAGCAGATCGCCGTTACCGCCGCGACGACAACCGGGATAAAGCTTCTTGGTCGCCACTCGAACAGCAGCAATTCCACCGCGAGCAGGACGGCCGCGACCGGTGTGCCGAATATTCCGGTCATGCCGGCGGCGGCGCCGGCAACCAGCAGGGTTTTGCGCTCCGCCGCGCTAAGGTTAAAGAACTGCGCAAACAACGAGCCGATGGCTCCGCCGGTCATGATGATCGGGCCTTCGGCGCCGAACGGGCCACCGGTACCGATCGAGATCGCAGAGGACAACGGCTTCAGAATGGCCACCTTGGCGGACATGCGGCTGCCGCCGATCAAGATTGCCTCGATCGCTTCGGGGATGCCGTGGCCGCGAATTTTCTCGGAGCCGAACCTGGCCATGCAGCCAATGACAAGGCCACCCAGGACGGGGGCCGCGACCATCCACGGCGTGCGTGCCGCATTGGCCATGTTGGCCGGCGCGGTGGTGAAAGCGCCAAACCACACGAGGTTGGTGACGAGCGCGATCAACTTGACCAGCACCAAGGCCGCGAACGCGCCACCCGTGCCGACAATTAACGCCATGCCGGCGAGCAGCAGCAGACGTGGATCGGAGGTAAAGTCGGCCAGATGGCGAACACGCTGCTTCGGCCCCGTGCCTGCGCCGCGCGGGATATTATCTGTTGTCGTGCTACCGGCCATCGGCCCCTCTATAAGCGGATTTCGGGCTCATATATATCGTGACACGACATAACTCAATAAGCGACGGGTGCATGGTCATGGATTCAGGATCGGGGCGGGATATCGGCCTTCAGCCGTCGCAGTATGCGGCGATCGCAGCGTTCCGGTTGGAACTTCGCCGCTTCCTCGCGTTCAGCGAAGCCGCGGCGACAGCGGCGGGTTTGCCGCCGCA
>JAKBCJ010000072.1 GCA_021807975.1 Pseudomonadota bacterium
CGGTGCGCAAGGCGTGGCGCAGGGCCGGCGACGTCCAGTTCAGGTTCGCCCGCAAGGGACGGATGATCTGCTGCCATAGCGACGGCGCCTGTCCCGCCGGATCGGCACCCGGCTGCAGGTTCGCCGGTACTGCCAGGGTACGCGCGATCCGCAGCCGTTCGGTTATGCCGTCGATCGCCGCCCGCGGGCGCGAGTCCGGCGGCAGCGCCCGGGCATCGGCGACGATGGAATCGATGGAGCGGTTGATCCGGCGATGGGCATCCGGGTCGTCGGTGATGACAACGCGGCCCAGGGTCAGGATCACCGCGCGCATACGCCGCAAAACCCGCTGAGCCGAACGTCGTTCGGCGGCGGAGCCGTGTTCCAGCAGGTCGCTCAGGCCGATCAGCCCGCCGAATATCTGATCGGCGGCTTCCACCCGGATGATGGCCTGGGCGGCGCGGTTGCTGGCGGCGCCGCGGGCGCGGACGGTGTCCATGACCGCCGTTCGCGCGGCTTCGATCGCTTCGCGCGTGGCCCGGCGGTGGATGCGGGCATGCGCTTCCCAGGCGGCCTCGGTCATTCCGGGGGCCTGAACCAGCCCGTGCAGGTCGCGGGTAAGTTCGGACAACTGGCGATACGCCTCGGCCACCGCCCGTCTGGCGGGCAGGAACGGGTGGATGCGCCAAATCACCATCGTCAGCAAAATCGCCCACACGGCGCCGGCGATGAACGACGCGGCGAGGATGGCGGCCTCGGTTGGACTGGGGTTGCCGCGATCGAGCGACAGAATCTGAACAGTGGCGAGCAGGCCGCCAAGCTGCTGGGGCGCCTGTCCATAGATGCGGGCGAACGAGGAGCAGAACAGGCCGAACACGCCCAGCGGCAGCGCGACGATCGGGCCGAAATCGCGCAGCAGACCAAAGATCGCGGTGATGGCCGCGCCGGTCAGGGCGAAGGCGATCAGCACCGGGATGCGGCGGCGGATCGGGCCGCCGGGGTCGCAAATGCAGGTCAGCAGCGCGGCGAGGGCGGCTTCGCGCAGCGGGGCGAAGTCCAGGTATTCGTTCAGGGCGATGATAACGGCGACCGACAGGCCGGCGCGGGCGCCTTCCGACAGGCTGATCGCCCGCACGTTCACCACGATCGGCAGGCGGGCGAGGTCGGGGGCTTGGAAGGCGGAACGCATGCTGGCTTATTGCCGCCTTGCCCGAAAAAAGTCGCGCAGCAATGTGGCGGCTTCGGTTTCGCGGACACCGCCGACGATGTCGGGGCGGTGATGGCAGGAGGACGCGTCGAAAACGCGGGCGCCGTGATCGACTCCGCCGCCCTTGGGGTCGTAGGCGCCGAAGATCAGGCGGCGGACCCGGAACAGGCTGATGGCCTGGGCGCACATCGGGCACGGTTCCAGGGTGACGATCAGGTCGCACTCCGGCAGGCGGGGGCTGTTCAGCAAGGCGGCGGCGGCGCGCAAGGCGAGGATTTCGGCGTGGGCGGTGGGGTCGTTATCGGCCTCTGTCCGGTTGCCGGCGGCGGCGAGGATCGCGCCGTTGGGGCCTAGAACGACGGCACCGACGGGGATTTCGCCGCGGGCGGCGGCGGCACGGGCTTGCGCCAGGGCTTGGTCCATTCCGGCGGTCCGGGTTGGGTCGATCTGCATGGGGGGCGTTATAGCGGGTTGCTTTGTTGGTTGGGGGGATTGTATAGCGTGGCACCGCTTGGACGGCCGGCGTAGCTCAGGGGTAGAGCAACTGATTCGTAATCAGTAGGTCCACAGTTCGATTCTGTGCGCCGGCACCATTCTATACCAATGGGTTAGACCCCGTTCCGGCCGAAAATAGCGAGTTGCAACAAACCTTGCGGACCCGGCGGTAGCGTCTTTGCGTCCGGCTTCTGGCCCACCCGATAGATCGAGCGTGCGGTTGCTACACATTCGCGCCGAGCACGGAGGATGGCCGAAATGGGCTACCATCAACTGTTATGGCGCCTATGAGATTCCTCAAAAGCCACCACCTGAGCAGCGCCGGGTCGCTGCGCCATCGCACCGCCCGCACAAGTACGCGATTGAATTCGCGCAAGCGGAGGAACTTGATCCACGTCAAGGAGCCTCAAGCCGCATGTGCAAAAAGACTACCACCGTAGATTTGCGGAGGGGAAATTTGAACGGGCTCGACGACCACGATGCCGTTCGCCTTGCCACCGCGCAGTTGAGGAGATTTCTCCGCAATGCACCCGCTACAGGAACTTAGATAACCGCGCGTAAGCTGCTGTTATAATTCTCCAAACTCAATATAAAATCAGCCATAACAATTAAATGTACAGGTTGTACATATTTTCTATTGATTTTTTCTTCCTACAGATTTTTAATGCTTGCGCTAACCATCAACGAGGGAGCGAAACTGATGTTCAGTCAACGTCAATACATTGCGTCGAAGCCGACAGTGCTGTCGGATGAGATGCTGAACAAAGTCGCAGGGGGAAAGGGTCCGCCGATCTTTTACCAAGAAACAAGCCCCGAAGGTACCACGGCTTGCCGTCCCGCCAAGGCGCCGTTGACCACAGGCAATGGAGGAGTTTTTACTATCAATCTCGACGGCAGTGGTAACCCTATACAATGTCCTCCCGGGGGAGGCGAGGGGTAAGTACCGGCTCCACGGTGCCTGCCGCAGTATCAAAGCCTAGCCCAGTCGCGGCCGGCAGCTGCCATGTGGTCGGTCGCGACGTCGGGTTCGCGTTGAAAGCAGGTCAATATAAGAGCTATTTCCTCGTGCCACTATCAATAACGAAGTCCACTCATGTTTATATTTAGCAACATAATCGTATCGGGAACTTTGGCTACATTGCCGGACGACATGCTGGATAAAGTGGCCGGCGGTATGATGACAGAAGGAATGATGGGAGGCCGGATGGGTGGTGGCATGATGGGAGGGCACAAGCGGCACGGTGGGTCCGGCAGTGGTGTTGGCGAGGACGGTAGCGGCGGCGGTATTGGCAGCCATGAGGGTGGAGGCGAAACAGGGCTCTTGCCATAAACTTCTACAAGTCAGTCAGGTGGTATCAGCCTGGCCGCGGTCACTGCTGTCAGAGGAAGACGAAGATGACAAAGCCCTACACTGCAACGGCACTTTACAGCCCGCCGTCCGCCGCGCCCGTCGAATTGACCGATGAAATGCTCGACATAGTTTCAGGCGGCAGCAACGGCATCGGCACGACCATGGGGCCTGAACTGGCCGCTGCGGGCGGCATGCCGGGCATGATGGCCAAAATGGGCGCGACGGTCGGGGAGCCCATGGGTCAGATGCTTCATAACTTCCATGGCATGAAAGCGATGATGACCAGCACGGGGATGAGCAGCACCGGCTAGCGGACCATACCGGGGGCGCGCAGGCCCGCTCTTCCCGAGTGCAGGCAGCCTCTTTCACATACCGGCCTACCCGCTGCAAATCGCGGCCCCTGTCATTTTCGTTGCAAAAACAAACCTATAATCGTCCGGCCCCGTACACCGTAATCGGCGCGACACAGGAGCAAAGCGTTCAAGATGAGTTCCCTGCAACAGGGCCTGTTCCGTCCGGAATCACTCCGCGCCCGAGAAACGGCCTGGCTCGGCCGGCCGGGACTTACGCTGGATCTTTCCGCCACCTTCACCAGCATCGGGGCAGTCGCGCTTGCGGCCGCAACGGCGGCGCTCATCGCCTTCGGCACTTACACCCGCCGCGTCGAACTACAAGGCGCGGTGATTCCGGATACGGGGCTGGTCGCGATCTCCGCACCCGAACACGGCCAGGTTGTTGCCCTCGCAGTCCATGAGGGCGACAACGTGCAGAAGAACGCATTGCTCTACACGCTCAATCTCGACACCGCTACCAAGGATGGCGCCACCCAGCAGCAGATCACCGATGCTCTCGTCGCGCAGCGGGCAACCTTCATCCAGCAGATTGCCAGCCGGCAGCGCATCGGCACCGCCAAGAATGAAGCGCTGCGCAGAAAGCTTGCCAACTTGCGGGCGCAGGACGAACAATTTGTGCAGCAGATCACCCTGCAGCAGACATTCGTCAGGCACATGTATGACGAATACGCAATACTTCAGCCGCTGATCCAGTCGCACAACGTGCCGCTGAATGAAGTCAGCGCACGGGAACAGGCCTGGATGCAGGCGCAATCCAGCCTGCAGCAGCTCAAGGACAGCGAATTGCACGTGCAGGCCGAGATCGGCAACGTCCGGTTCGATGTCGATACGAATGACATCGACGCACGCAACGACATTGACACGTTGCGGACCAAAATTAACGATGTGGATCAGGCGCTTGCCCGCAGTGAAGCGCATCGGGTGATCGAGATCCGCGCGCCGGCCGCGGGCGTCGTCACCGCGATCCTGGCGCAGCCGGGACAGTTGATCGCCCAGGGTGGCCCCATGCTCTCCATCGTGCCGCAGCACGACCACATGCAGGCGCAGTTGCTTGCGCCGAGCAGCGCGATCGGCTTCATCCATGCTGGGGCGCGCGTGCTGCTGCGATACAGCGCTTTCCCCTACCAGAAATACGGCCAGTACCATGGCCGCGTGGCCGATGTTTCTCACGTGGCGTTGCGGCCGACCGAGGTACAGGACCTGCTGGCGGGTGCATCGTCCAACAAACAGGCCGGATCCTGGTACCGCATCACTGTGCAGCCGGATCGCGACCACGTCATTATTGACGGTCAGGAACAGGGGCTGCCCGCCGGAATGCAGGTCCAAGCGGTGGTGCTGCTGGACCGCCGGCCGCTGTATCAATGGATCGTAGAGCCGCTTTACGGCCTTGCGCGGGCGGCGCACGGCCAATGAGCACCGAAGCAGCGCAACCACTCACGCGCATGCGGCAGGCTGCCTCGGCCATCGCCGCCTGGCGGCGCACGCCGCTGGTGCTGCAGACCGAGGCTGCGGAATGCGGCCTTGCGTGTCTGGCAATGATAGCCGGCCGCTACGGCCACCGGCTCGACCTGCCCATATTGCGGCAGCGTTACAGCCTCTCGCTGAAAGGCATGACTCTGCAGGACATCGTGCGGCTCGGCCATAAGCTGAACCTCGCACTGCGGGCCTTGCGCGTGGAACTGCCACACCTGCCGCAGCTTCGCCTGCCCTGCATCCTGCACTGGGACCACAACCACTTTGTCGTGCTGACACATGTCGGACGGCGCGGCATTACCATCCACGATCCCGCCGTCGGGCGGCGGCATATCCGTATGGAGGAGGTGGACCGGCGCTTCACCGGCATCGCGCTGGAGGCATGGCCGGCCGAAGGCTTTGAACGGCGGACCGAGCGCGCGCGCATCAAGCTCCGCCAGCTGCTGCACCGCACGGACGGTTTCTGGCGCGCGTCGGTCAAAGTGCTGGCCATGTCGCTGGTGCTCGAAGCCACCGCCATCGCCATGCCGATCGGCTTTCAGATCGTGCTGGATCAGGTCGTGGTTTCCGACGACCGCGATCTGCTGATGCTGGTGGCGCTCGGGCTTGGGCTGCTGGTGGTGTTCCGCGGGTTTATCGACTTCGTGCGGTCCTGGGCGATCATGGCGGCCGGCGCCAGCCTGACGCTGCAATGGAAAATGAGCCTGTTCCGCCACCTGATGCGCCTGCCGCTGGGGTTCTTCGAGCAGCGGCACGTGGGTGATATCGTCTCCCGCTTCGGCTCGATCGATACGATCCAGCAGACGCTGAACATGAGCGCGGTTTCCGGCATCGTAGACGGCGTCATGGCGTTCGCGCTTGTGTTGATGATGTGGCTGTATGCGCCATGGCTGGCGCTGCTGGCCGTTGCATCCACCACCCTCTACGGGCTGGCCCGCAGCTTCGGCTACTGGCTCTACCGTCGCGCCAACGAAGAGGCGATTGTCTACGCCGCGCAGGAGAACTCGCACTTCATCGAGTCCGTGCGTGGGATGCCTAGCATAAAGGCGCTGGCGATCGGCGAGCGCCGGCAGGGCGTGTGGAACAATTTTCTTGCTGACCGTGTGGGTGCTGGTTTGCGCGTGCAGCGCATCGACCTGATCTTCTCCACCATCAACGGGCTGCTGCTGGGACTGGACCGCGTCGTCATCATCTTCTTCGCAGCACGCGCGGTGCTGGATGGGGCGCTGACCGTTGGCATGCTGGTGGCATTCCTGGCCTACAAGGACCAGTTTTCACGCCGGGTGACGCAGTGCATGGACACCGTCGTGCGGCTGGGCATGCTGTCTGTGCATGGGGAGCGGATCGCCGACATCGCGCTTGCAGCGCCCGAACCGGCAGAGCCGTTGCGGATGGAACCGGCGCTTTTCGGCAACGTCCGGCCGGCAGCCCTTCGTGCGCAGGGGATCGGATTTCGCTATGGAGAAGGCGAGGCAGCGGTGCTGGCCGACTTCGACCTGGATGTCAGGGCCGGTGAATGCGTCGCCATCGCCGGGCCGTCGGGCGCCGGGAAAACCACCCTGCTGAAGATCCTGTCCGGCCTGATCCAGCCGACGCAGGGCGTGGTGCAACTCGATGGCGTGCCGCTTTCGGCCGTCGGGTTGGAAGCGTATCGCGCCCAGATCGGCTGCGTTCTGCAGGATGACCGGCTCTTTGCTGGCTCGATTGCCGAGAATATCGCCGGTTTCAGCCCTTCGCCGGATTTCGACCGCGTGCAGCAGATGGCTCGGTTGGCGGCAATCCACGATGAGATCCTGCGCATGCCGATGGGGTATGAAACCCTGGTCGGTGACATGGGGAATTCGCTGTCGGGCGGCCAGATGCAGCGCGTGGTGCTGGCCCGCGCCCTGTATCGCGGACCGCGGATTCTGCTGCTGGACGAAGCCACCAGTCACCTGGACGAAGAGAACGAGCGCTCTATCAACAAGGCAATCCGTGAACTCGCGACGACCCGCGTGATCGTTGCGCATCGCCGCTCGACGTTGGAGATGGCGGATCGTATCGTGCCGATCTGGTCGGCGGCAGCCGTGGCTCGGCGCGCGGTTGACAATATTCAGCCAGCGGACGATGTCGCCCCGCTGCTGGCCGCCCACTCCCAGTGAGTGAGGTGGTCCCCCTTCGCCGGACAGTTTTGCGGCCTCGTTAAGCTAATCCGTGGTTCATCCTCGAACGCCTTCGTAAACCGCTTCTGTTGTACCACCGGCCCCCCTCGCCTCATCGGAAACCCTCCCCTTTCCCGGGGCCAATCCATCCACCAGCGCGCTCGCTTCAAGGCTCATATGGTAGATCCGATGGAGGCCGGTGCCTGATCTCAGACAGCGGCAACCGAGCGGCTACCGCCAGACCCGGCCACCTGCGTCCCCCTCTCGATCCCGGTGAGTGCCGCTTCCGACGACGCTGGCCAGCGCGGCCTGCACAGCCTCATCCGAGAAGGCTTGACCGACCATCTGGATACCGGCCTGTCCACAGGCCACGTTGAACATGCGATCCGTATAAGCGCGGCAGATTGAGGCGGCAAAAGCCTCCGCATCCGCGGCCACCAGTTCGTCCAGCGGTGTGAGCAGAGGAATGCCCTCAGCGGCAACCGGCGTCATCACGCATGGCAGGCCGGCACCAAGACTGTCCAGCACCTTCCCCTTAACGCCGGCGCCGAAGCGTAGCGGCGCCACCGTGAGCCGGACGAGATCGAACAGGTCGTCGAGCCCATCAAGCGCACCCCATAGCCGCACGCCAGGTTGCGCCGCCCAAGACGGCGCAGCCGCGTTGGAGGCTTCAGGCCAGCCATGGCCGACGATCGCGCAGCACGCATCCGGCAGGCGTGCCCAGACCAACGGCATGATCTTCTCTACCAGCCAGTGGGCGGCATCGCGGTTCGGCGTGTGCGCGTAGCCGCCGACGAAGGCGATATCCCGCCTGGCCGCCCATGGGATACGCGGCGAGCGGGTCGGCACCGACCACGGCACCACGTGCACCGACGCACCAGGCGCCTGCTGGCGCAGCCACGACGCTTCTACTGGCGAATGCGTGACCACCGCGTCGCAAAGACGCATCGCCGCGAGTTCCCGGCGCTGTAGCTGGCGGGCTTCAGCCATCAATTCCAGGCACGCCTGCACGCGTGCCTGCCGCGCCAGTCGGAGATGGTGCAGGTCGGCAACGCTGTAGACCACGCGGGCACGTGGCTGGTGCGCACGGGTAAGCCCGGTGTAGGCCTCGGCGTTGCTGAGGCGGTGCAGATAGACGAGTTCGAACCGCCCCGGGCTCTGGCGCAGCACATCTTCCACCGATCCCGCCAACGGGGCGCGATGACAGGTCACGCCCATGGCCTCCAGATGATGGGCCGCGGAGCTGTCCGCGCCAGGATCGCGCGCAGAGACGAATTCCACCTGCCAACCGAGCGCCTGGAGCGCGGCGATGTGGCTGAGGATCGCGTGGGAACCCGCGTCGCGCCGAGGGTCCGGCAGCCTGTCATCGATGACCAGCGCACGGCGGGCGGTGTCGCGATTGACCGTCCAGCGCAGCAGGCCGGGTTGCGGCGCGTCTGTGCCAACCAATTCCGAACGGCGCTGGCGCACCATCGCAACGCCGCGCAACAGATCCTCCAGCAGCGCATCCAGCGTTTCGGGGGTGGTGGTGACACGTGTGGCGGCAGCGAGCGTCTGACGGAGATCTTCCCGGGTGGTGTCGCTAACGGCCGGGTCAAGCACCAGCGGCGAATTGGCCAGTTCTTTCCCATCAGCAGCGCGCCGAATTCGCAATTCGTGACGTCCGCTGCGTTCCAGCGCGCGAGGCATCGGCTGTTCGAAAGCGTGGCGGCCGTCCCCCAGGCCGGCGGCTTCCAGATCCGCCCTGTAACGACTGGCCGAGAAGCGAGCGATCACCCCGTCACCATCCAGCAACTCGAGTTCCACCGGCACGCCCGGGACAGAGGGGTCATACGCCCAGCCAGAGATACGGCCATTATGATACCCGTCAACGTGGCCTTGCAGCGGGCCGCACGGCTCATGGTCCACGCCGACGAGGCCGGCACGCGCGTCGATGGCTTTCCGAATGCGCCGCAGCGTCGGCCCGGATTCCACCCGCGGGGCGCAGAAGGTCCAGCGCGGCGAAGTATCGCCGGGATAGAGCTCACTGAATTCCGTAGCGTTGTAGAAAATCGCGCGGCTGTCGCAATCTACGAAAGTTTCCGCCGGCGCATCCTCGGCGAAAATCACATCGTGCTCGGCCAGTTCGATATGGAAGTAACGAATTGGTTCGATACCCGGGCAGCGGCGGATCGTCGCCCCGTTGACCAGTTGTTCGGCAGGTATCAGCACGCCTTCGACATACATCGCGTGCAATGGCGAGACATACAGGTCGCGCACGGGCGTATTGTCGCCAAGGGCTCCGGCGGTGATCAGGATCGGCTCCACATCCCGTTGGCCATTGAAGTTCCGGTAGGCGCGCCGGCCAATCCATTTGATCGGCTTCGCCTCACCCGACAGGGTGATGACACGGTCGCCGATTTCCAGGGTCTCCACCGGAACGTCACCGCGATCGGTGCGGATGCGGGTGCCGTGCAGGTAGCAGGCGACCTGGTTTGTGATCACCGAAGTGCCGGAGCCGCCATCCGAAAGCAGATGGAAGTAATCGCCGGCGAAATTGTCACCCGGCGCCAGTTGCAGGTCGAACACGCCGCTGCCGGTGGTGATCTGCAGCGTATTCCCGGCCAGAAGGTCGGCGCTGTCGGTGACGCTGTGGGCAACGCCGGTCAGGTCGATCGTATCGCCGGCAACGAAACCGGAAATCTGGCCCGAGAACAGGGTCGGATCGAATTGCAGCGTCGCCGGCACGGTGCCAAAGCCGACCGTGCCAGTGCTGGTCAGCGACGAAGCCAGGTCCAGCGTGCCGCCGGATGCCAGAACCACCCCGCTGCTGGTGATCGACCCGGCAATCGTGCCGCTGCCGACGATAGTACCCGTCGCATCCACGACCACGCCGGCGGTGTCGGTAAGAAGCCCGCCGTTCAGCACCAAGGTGCCGTCGATCGCCAACGTGCCGGCGGTGTCATTGAAGGACCCGCCGTTCAGCAGTTCCAGCACGCCACCGCTGGCGATGTTGGTCAGTTGCTGCTGGATTGATACAAGCGTACCGGCGCTATTGAGGGCGTCGACGACAGCACCGGTCCCGTTGAGGATGATGCTTGCCGCATCGACCGCCAGCGTGCTGCCATCAGCCAGTTGCAGAGTTGACGCACCGTCGATCTCGAACGTCCCGCCCGTGAGGGTGGTGCCGGAAAGGTTCGTCAGCGTGCCGCCGTTGCCGTAACTATTGCTGCCAAAATTCACGATCCCGCCGCCAGAGACCTGAATCGTTCCCGTGTTGCTGAATAAGGTGGGAGTATAGCTGGAGCTGGTTAGCAGACTGCCGCCATTCAGGACGACCAATCCGGCATTGTCCATCACGCCGCCGGCAATTTCCAGGCTGCCGCCGTTCGAAAGGCTTATGGTGCCATTGTTGACGGATCCGTAAGCCGTCCCTGAACTGAATCCAAGAAAGTAAACTCCCCCTTTAGTGGCGGTCGAATCGATCAATCCATTGTTGGTAAATTGGTACAGTGCCAAAGACGAACTTGTCATCGCGTTCAGGATGGTACCGTCGTTGACCACCCGCGGCACCGGACCGGACGAAGCGTAGCTGCCATCAATCTGCAGCCCACCCGCCTGCGAAGTTGCAACAAGTGTCAAGTGGGTGCCCAGCGTCAGCGTCCCCGCGCCAATGGTGCCAAAGCTGCCGCCACCTAAAATTGACGTCCGGCTCCCGCCGTCGAATATCACTGTGCCGTTATCGAGCAGAGACGATCCGGGCACGAAAACACTAGCAAGTTTTCCGGACATAGCCGCGCCAAAATCCAGCGTGGCGTTCCGCAGCGTAAGACCGTTCGTTATGAAGATTAGTGAGCCGTAATCTTGTGGTTGATATAAACCGAACGCCAAGGTGCCAGCCACGGTCGCAGCGTTCAGGACGTTATTGTTGCTATCAAGCGCGAGTGTGCCTGAACCCACGATCGTGCCAGCCGTCATGTCCAGCGTGTGGCCGTTTGTCAGATTGATCTGGCCGCCCGCGAGGGCGAGCGTGCCGGCCACCGCCGCCGTCGAAACCCCGGTCAGTTGCAGCGCTCCGGCGCCCAGGTTGAGCGAATCCAGGCCCACATTGGTGCCGAGCGCAACGATATTGATCCCGGTTCCCTGCAGCGAAATCGCGCTGAAGTCCGTCGTCCCACCGACCGCCAGTGTGCCATTGTCAAACTGGATGGTCCCAACATTGGCCAGTCCGCCATTGGCGATCACGTCCGCCCCGCCGATCGCCACCATTCGGGGAAGTGTTCCGGCGGAGGGCAGCGCTAGCGTGCCTGCTGTGGCCTGAAGCGTGGCGTGGCTAAGGTCAGCGGTGCCAGAGAACGCTATCGTTCCACCGCTCAGTGCGACCGTTCCCGTGACCGTGCTGTTGTCGAGGATTTGCAGCGACCCGCCGCTGACCGCCAGCAACCCGGCCTGGTCGAGGGTTCCGCCGCCCATGACGACCGTTCCACCGTTCTGCACGATCGTGCCGGTCGCCGCCAGCGTGGTGTTGTCCAGGATTTGCAGCGATCCGCCGCCGACCGTCAGCGTTCCGGCCTCAACGAAGGTCCCGCCGCTCAGGATCAGCCCACCGCCCGATGGCAGCGACAATCCGCCGCCCGCATCGGTCAGCGTGTAGCCGTTCCCGGCGATTTCGATTGTCACGCCCGGGGTCAGGGCTGCCGGGCTCAACGGCGTGGTCAGCGCGATATCAGTGCCCAGGTTGATGATGAAGGGCGACGGCGAGGCAAGCAGGGACGTAATGGCCGACTGGATCGCCGCGTTAAGTTCAGCCTCGTTCATCACCCGCGGGGAGGTGACCGTCGAAACCTCGATAAGACTGCCACCGCTCCCGTCGGACAGAACTTCCACGGGTATGCTCGCGGAGGTTGCCAGAGTGAACGTCGGGCCGGCGTCGTACTGTAACGTGTCAAGGACCTGGATTGATGCGCCCGCCGTTACAGTGGACTGTGCGATGGTGTGCAGCGCGGACGGTGCAATGCCGCCAAGGTGGATCAGGTCGCCGACAGCGAGACCCGCGATCGTGTTGTTGAACACAGCGCCGCTCGCCGGCAGCGCCGCCGCATCGATCTGCAAGGTCACGGCCTGCGTGCCGAAGCTGATCGTGCCCGAACCCGCCGCGCCGGCCGCAGCAAGCTCCAGCGTTCCGCTGTTCAGGTCGATGCCGCCGGCAAAGGTGTTGTCCGCGCCCAGAACCAGCGTCCCGGCGCCGTTCATCGCCAGCACGCCGAGGCCGGTGCCCCCAGATCCGCTCTGGTCGGCAATCACGCCGCTGATCGTGGTGACCTGCCCGCTACCCGGCGCAACGGACACCGTCTGGTTGCCCTGGATGAAGATTCCGCCGCCGAACGCGGAGCCGGCATTGGTGCTGTTGCTCCCGGTGCCGGCCACGACCGTGCCCAAACCTATCGTGCCGCCGGCAATCGTGAGGCTCGCGCCCCGGGTCACGAAGATGGCGCCGCCGGCCCCCAGGCCGCCACCGCCGCCCGCGCCACCGCCGAAACCGGGGTTTTGAAAGCCCTGGTTGTTGCCCGCGCCACCGCCGAAACCGCCGGAGCCGCCGAATTGAGCACTGGCGCCGCCGCCGCCGCCGCCGAAGCCGCCGTTACCGCCGGCCGACCCACTGCCGCCGCCGCCGCCAAAACCGCCGCCGCCGCCGAGGTTGCCGCTGCCAACGCTACCGCCACCGATGCCGCCGCCACCGGACGCAGGGTAGAAGACGCCGTTCCAACCGCCGCCGCCACCACCACTGGCGCCGCCGACACCACCATTGGCGCCGCCGCCACCCTGGACGCCTGGCACCATGCCGGCGGAGCCGGAGCCATTCAATGCTCCACCCGAGGCGGACGGGCCGATGCCACCGCCGCCGCCACTGACCGCACCCGCGCCGCCGTTCAGACCGCCGCCGCCACGCAAACCACCCAGTCCGGTGCCGCCCTTCGCCGTGTCGTTGCTGAATGACACATTGGTCAGCGTGACATCCGCCGCTGATGCGCCATTGGCTGCGAGGAACAGGCCGCCGCCGGCGCCCATGCCGCCACCGCTGCCGCTGCCGCCTTGCGCGAGCATGTTGTTCAGCGCCAGGTTCTGGATGTTCACCGTGCCGCTGTAAACGAACAGGCCCTCGTATGCGCTGCCGCCGTCCAGCGCGTAGCCGTTGCCGATGATATCCAGCGTCACGCCGGACTGCAGGTTGATCGCCTCCAGTGCCGAGGACAGTTTGATCGTCTGACCCAGATCAATGGTCGCCGTGCCGCTCGTCAGGGTGTCCGCCGCCAGGATTGCGTCGTTCAGCTGTGCCTCGGAGCGGATCAGGCCGGATTGGATCGTCACTTCGGTACCGCCATTGCCATCGGCGAACACCGCGAATGTCGTGCCGCTGAAGTTGGCCGCGGGATCCAGCGACACTGTCGCGGTGATCGAACCGCCCGTCAGTGTCAGCACGTTGCCCGCACCGATGGTCGCCTGTGTCGCAAGCCCGATGCCGGTGACGTCAATCAGGTCATTGGCGGTGAAGCCCACGACGGTGCCGATTGAGGCAAGCCCGGCGGCCGTGTCAGTCAACGTCCAGTTGGCGCCCGAATCGAACACGACAGTGCCAAAGCCGGAAACAGGTGCGGTGGCGGAACCAACAGAGCCGGCCACCGTACCGGCCAGCTCCAGAACCGCGCCCGTCCCGCTCGCCACCAGCGACCCGGCAACCACGGCGCTCGGGTCGAGCACCACACGGCCCGCGCCGGACACGGCGGCGGCGGTGCCAATGCCGCCTGCACTGGTCGAGCCATTGATGGTGCCGGCATCGACAAGCGTCTGGCCAGCGGACAGCGCTACGCCGACGCCGCCAGTTCCGTTGCTGCCGGTAGCCTGGATCGTGCCCTGGTTCAGCAGGGTCGCGGTACCGGTTTCCTGAACCGCGACGACATTCGGCCCCTGCGCGGTGATGGTCGCCGACGCCCCGATCGTGGTGTTGCTGGCAATCGTGCCGCCAGAACCGCCAAGAACCAGTTCGGAGCCGGTCTCCAGGTTCAGGTTGGAAAGACCATCGAGCGCAATCGGACTCGCGGTCGGCGACAGAACAAACCCGTACTGGGTATCAGTGCGCGCTGCCGCGCCTCCTTGGCTGATCGACGCAATGGCAGCGTTCAGTTCGGCGGTGCTCGTCAGGGTCGATGACTGGAGCACTAAATCAGTGCCGCCCGCGCCGTCGGACGAAATGCTCCAGGTGGCGACACCCGCGGCGATTGAAAGACTGAGGCCGTTGGTG
>JAKBCJ010000525.1 GCA_021807975.1 Pseudomonadota bacterium
GGCGTCGATCCTGGTGCTGGCCGAGCTGATCGCCGACCTGTTGCCCCCCGGCGTGCTGAACATCGTCAACGGCTTCGGCCTGGAAGCCGGCAAGCCGCTGGCGTCCAGCCCACGCATCGCCAAGATCGCGTTTACCGGGGAAACCACGACCGGGCGGCTGATCATGCAGTATGCCAGCCAGAACCTGATCCCGGTGACGCTGGAACTGGGCGGCAAGTCGCCGAACATCTTCTTCAACGACGTGGCGGCCGAGGATGACGATTTCCTCGACAAGGCCATCGAAGGCTTCGTTATGTTCGCCTTCAACCAGGGCGAAGTCTGCACCTGCCCCAGCCGGGCCTTGATCCAGGAGTCGATATACGACCGCTTCATGGAACGGGTTCTGAAACGCGTCGCGGCCATCCGCCAGGGCGATCCGCGCGACCCGGCGACGATGCTGGGTGCCCAGGCGTCCAGTGAGCAGCTTGAGAAAATCCTGTCCTATATGGATATCGGCCGCCAGGAAGGCGCCGAGGTGCTGGCCGGCGGCGAACGCAACAACATGCCGGGCGACCTGGCCGGCGGATACTACATCAAGCCGACGGTGTTCCTCGGGCACAACCGCATGCGTATCTTCCAGGAGGAGATTTTCGGGCCCGTGGTGTCGGTGACCACCTTCAAGGACGAAGCCGATGCGCTGTCGATCGCCAACGACACTCTGTATGGGTTGGGTGCAGGCGTTTGGACACGCGACGGCAACCGCGCCTATCGCTTCGGCCGCAATATTCAGGCCGGGCGGGTCTGGACCAACTGCTACCACGCCTATCCGGCCCATGCCGCTTTCGGCGGATACAAGCAGTCCGGCATCGGGCGCGAGAACCACAAGATGATGCTGGATCATTACCAGCAGACCAAAAACCTTCTGGTCAGCTACAGCCCGAAGGCGCTTGGCTTCTTCTAACCGGCCGGATCGCGGATGCGCGCCGGTTCGATGCCGGCGCGCCCGCAAGCCCTGAATCAGTTCGGAGGCGAGATATGTCCCTGACACGCCCGCCCCGGGTAACCGCGACTCCGGCGGCTCTTGCCCTGATCGAAGTGTTGCGCCGGGAATACGGTCCGATCCTGTTTCATCAGTCGGGCGGCTGCTGCGACGGGTCGTCGCCGATGTGCTACCCCGAAAACGACTTCCTGACCGGCGATCAGGATGTCCTGCTGGGCGAAATCGGCGGCGCGCGCTGCTATATCTCCCGACCGCAGTTCGCGTATTGGCGTCATACGCAACTTATTATCGACGTGGTTCCGGGAAGGGGCGGTATGTTCTCGCTGGAAAACGGCCGGGATGTGCGGTTTCTGACACGGTCCCGACTGTTCACCGACGCCGAAGCGGCGGCGCTGGCCGATCCCTGACGGTTGCGAGCCGGCGGGGTTTGCGAACCCCGCCGGCCGGTCGTCTAGCCCTTGGACTTGTCGGCCAGGGCCTTCACTTCGTCCATGGCTTCAGTGAACCGGTTATTCAGCAGCTTCACCGCTTCGGCGTTGGAGTGCTGGATCAGGTCGCTGATCTCTTTCATGTTGGTGACCGCACGCTCATACGCGTGCTTCAGCAACTCCGCCTGTTTTGCCGCCTTCGCCTGCGGCGCTTCCATCGACGACATCGCTCGGACGGCCTCCGTCATCTCAGCCATGCTTTGCTGCACGATTTCCATGTGCCGGCGGGCGACGGCCTGTGCGCCTTCCAGCGCGACGCGGTTGGCCGCGGTCAGTGTTTCCATGTTGCGCCGGCTGGCGGACACGAATGCTTCCATGTCGGGCATGGCGGGCAACTTCATATCGGCGAACATTTTGCCAAATTCGCCAAAATCAGCCATCGATTTGGGGGGGAAAGCCATTGTGTGGACTCCTGCGGGCTGGACCGGTTCAGCAACCGGGCGGACGTTAGGCGCGTCGGGCGCGAAAACCAATAGCACACCCGGGTGACAATTTTGCTTCGCTGGCCCATGTTCCGGGAAAGGAGATTGGCCATGGACGACAACAACTCGGCCGGCATGGTGTGCGGCCCCGATGGGTGCGAAGTGCCGGCGGCGGATGCGCGCCTGCCGGACCTCGCCGCGATCGGCACACGGATCGACATCGTCTCCGACGCAATCTGCCCGTGGTGCTATGTCGGCAAGCGCCAACTGGAACGCGCTTTGGCCATGCTGGCGGAGGAAGGGCTGCACTTTCAGGTGCATTGGAACCCGTTCCAACTGAACCCCGATATGCCGAAGGAAGGGCGCGACCGGGCGGCTTACCGGGCGTGGAAGTTTGGTAGCGCGGAGAAGTCGGCGGCGATCGACCAACGCATCAACGAGGCCGCGGCCGCTGTCGGACTGGGCTTCCGCACCGATCTGATGACCCGCACGCCGAACACCATCGACGCGCACCGCACGATCTGGTTCGCCGGTCAGAACGGGGTTCAGGACGCGGCGATGGAGGCGGTATTCAAGGCCTATTTCATCGAGGGCCGCGATATCGGCGACCATGCGGTGCTGGCCGATTGCGCCGCCGAGGCCGGGTTGCCGCGTCAGGCCGTGCTGGATTTCCTGGCCACAGATATCGCCGATCAGGAGATGCGGGCTGCTGACCAGGCGGCCCGAGAGGCCGGCGTCTCCGGCGTGCCGTCGTTCTTCTTGGACGGACATGGCCTGTTTTCCGGGGCGATGCCGGCGGAGACAATCGCCAGCGCGCTGCGGCGCGGGCAGGAGATTTTGCGTAAGCAACAGGACGCGGCCTGATTAGCGCCGACTGAAGCGGCGGGCAAACTTGTGCGACGGGGCCTCGAAACAGTAGTGCGTTGCGGTCGCGAGGCTAATGGTTGCGGCGAAAAACATCAGGTTGATGGCTAGCGGCCGCGAGAGGCCGCCGAAGTGCCGCCAGAACACCAGCGCCGGCCAGTGGACCAGATAGAGGCTATATGAAATCCGACCGGCGAACATCATGCCCTTCCCGGAGAGCAGGCGAGCAAGCGCGGTGGCCGGGTCGGCCGCAACCGGGATTGCAAGAAGGAAGGCTGGAAGGGCAAGGAACGCGCCCTCCCGAACCTGAATGACAGCGGCCCCCGTCAGCAGCAGGGCAATCAATAGTGTAGCCGCGGCCCCCGGAATGCGAGCGCCAGATCTCCAGGCTGCAAACATGGCAGCTCCAGCGGTGAATTCGCAGCCGACGCGCAGGAATCCCCCATGGACTGTGACGTTGGGGTCGTGCTCGCCATGGGCGATCAGAATCCCCACAAATGCCACAAGGCTGACGGCAGACAGGGCCAATG
>JAKBCJ010000526.1 GCA_021807975.1 Pseudomonadota bacterium
CCATCGTCGTTCTGGGCGGGCTGGGCAGCGTTTCCGGCTCGCTGATGGCGGCCTATGTCGTGGGTTATCTTGAAACGATGACCGCCTATCTGGTTTCCCCGTCGATCCGCACGGTGCCGGTGCTGCTGCTGTTGGTGCTGGTGGTCTATCTGCGGCCGCAAGGCCTGCTGGGGAGGAGATAGACGATGTTCCGTTCCCGTACTTTTCAGATCGCCGTTCCGGCGCTGATTGTCATGGCGCTGCTGCCGCTTGGCGTTGGCGGGTATATCCTGGGGCTGCTGACGCTGGCCTATTATTACGCCGTGTTCGCCATGTCGTGGGACCTGCTGTTCGGCTTCGCCGGGGAGGTTAATTTCGGCCCCAGCTTCCTGATCGGTATCGGTGCCTATACCGCCGCGCTGCTGAATCACTACTGGCTGTGGCCGATCCCGGCCTGTCTGGTCGTCGGTGCGTTCGCCGCGGTCATCGCTGGCGCGGTTCTGGCGGTGCCGGCCTTGCGGCTGACCGGGCCTTACTTCGGGCTGGTCACGCTGGTGGCGGTGCTGCTTCTGCAGAACATGATCGTGCTGTTCGCCGGGATCACCGGCGGTGAAATCGGGCTCGACCTGCCGGATGTGCTGTCGATCGACGACGGCACCAACTATTATTATGCGCTGGTGTTCATGACCGTCAGCGGCGGCATCCTGTTCGGGCTGGCGCAATCGCCGGTCGGGCTGATCCTGCAAGCCAGCGGCCAGAACGCCACCGAAGCCGCTGCCCTGGGCTTCAACGTCGCCAAACATAAGCTGGCGGCCTTCTGCATCAGCGCGTTCTTTTCCGGACTGGCCGGCGCGATGCTGATTTTCTACATGGGCACCGCCTCGGTCGGCACCGTGGTGGAAATCGCGGTCGGGGTGAACGTTATCATCGCCGCGGTGTTGGGTGGGCGGCGCACCATCATCGGTGCCGCCATTGGGGCCATCTTCCTGATCGGCGCGGGCGAATTGCTGCGGCCGTTGGGGCAACTGGCGACCTTCGTTGTATCGGCCGTCGCCCTGGTGGTGATCCTGTTCTTTCCGGGTGGCTTCATGGGCCGAATTCTGCAATCGGGAGGCCGCGAATGAGCGCGCTTCTGGAAGTCTCCGGCCTGACCAAGCGCTTTGGCGGCCTGGTCGCGGTCAAGGATATCGGGTTCACCATCAATGCCGGGGAAATCCTCGGGCTGATTGGGCCCAACGGGTCAGGCAAATCCACCGTGATGAAGTGCATCATGGGGATCGAGAAGCCGAACGCCGGGTCGGTGAAGCTCAGCGGCATCGATGTCGCCGGGTGGCCGACGCACCGCATTGCCCGCCAGGGTGTCGGCATCGTGTTCCAACATTCTCACCCGCTGCAACGGCAGACAATCCTGGAACATATCAAGCTGGCGCTGTTGCCGGACAATCTGCTGATGCTGGCGACCGACCATGGCGTCACCCGTCGCGCGGAGGAGATCGCCGCTCGGGTGGGGCTGTCGGCGGTGATGCACCGGCTGCCGCGCACCCTGCCATTCGCCGATTTGCGTCGGCTGGAACTGGCGAAGGCGATCGCCCGCAACCCGAAAGTGGTGCTGGTCGATGAGCCTTTCGCCGGCCTGACTTCCGGCGAAGTCGCTGATTTTTCTAACTTAATCGCGAGCTTCCGAGCGGATGGGCATGCGGTTCTGTTGGTGGATCATAATGTGAAGGGGGTCGGCGCGCTGGTCGATCGGGTGCTGGCGATGTATCTGGGCGAATACGTTGCCGAGGGCAGCGCCGAAGAGGTGATGCGCAACGAAACCGTTCGCCGGGTCTATCTGGGCGGCAAGATCGAAACCGCCGCCCGCCCGGATCGCGCCGGCAAGGATCGCGCGCCGCTGCTGAATGTGCGCGGCCTGGGCGTGCTGTATGGCAAGGCGACGGCGCTGGAGGATGTCTCGATCCATGTCGGCGAAGGCGAGTTCGTTTCGGTTGTCGGCTTGAACGGCGCGGGCAAGACGACGTTGTTCAATGCCATCTCCGGCCTTGTGCCGCACTCGGGTTCGATTGAATGGCGCGGCAAGCCGCTGGCCGGCAAGACTCCCGGCGGGATCGCCCGCGACGGAATCGTGCAGTGCCCCGAAACCCGCGAGCTGTTCGGCGACATGACGGTGCGGGAGAATCTCGACCTCGGCGGCCAGCACCAGACGGTGCAGGAGGCAACGAAGCAGCTGAACTGGCTGTTTGACCTGTTTCCGATCCTGAAATCCCGTCAGACCCAGGCCGCTCGCACCCTGTCCGGCGGTGAGCAGCAAATGCTCGCCATCGCCCGGGCGCTGATGATGAAGCCGAAACTGCTGATCCTGGACGAGCCCACGCTGGGGCTGGCGCCGGTCATCCTGGAGCAGTTGTCGAAAGCGATGGAGACGTTGCGGCAGACTACCGACATCACCGTGCTGTTGGGCGAACAGAACGTAACGTTCGCGCTGCCGCATGCCGACCGGGTGTATGTGATCGAGCATAGCCGGGTGGTGTGGGAGGGCGATCCCGGCCGCTTCGCGGAAGAGGCCGGGGCAGGGTATCTGTAGCCCTACCAGGCTGCGTCCAGCAGGGCACGAACAGCCGGCGGACCGTCGATTTTGCGGGGATTGGTGTGGACCCAGCGGTCGTGCATCGATCCCGCCGCGATTTCGTCCAGTTGCTCCGGCTTCACGCCGACATCACGCAAGGTGGCCGGCAGGCCCAGGCTTGCGATCAGGGCCGCCACCGCATCTCCGGCGCTGTCGTCCGGACGGCCCAAAGCCTCGCTGACCCAGCGCTGGCGTTCGGCGTTGACCGGTGCGTTGAACCGCAGCACCACCGGCAGCATCACGCAGGAGGTATAGCCGTGCGGAACATGCGCGGTACCGCCCAGCACATGGCCGATGCCGTGGCTGGCGCCTTTGGCGACCCCGTTTTGCGATCCCATGATCGACATCCAGGCGCCAAGCTGGCAATTCAGGCGCGCGTCCAGATCCGCGGGATTGGCTTTGACGGCGGGCAGGGCGGCCGATAGCAGCCGCAGCGCCTGGAGCGACATGCCATCCGAGAACGGCGTCGGATTAATCGAGCAGATATCTTCCACCGCATGATCGACCGCTCGGATTCCGGTGGACAGGAACAGCCACTCCGGCGTGTGGATGGTGACAGCGGGGTCCAGGATCACCGCTTGCGGCATCATCAACGCGTGTCCGTAGCTTTCTTTCACGTTTCGTTCGGTGTCGGTGCAGCCGGCGAATGGGGTGAATTCCCCGGCGGACAGGGTGGT
>JAKBCJ010000527.1 GCA_021807975.1 Pseudomonadota bacterium
GGTGTTCAGGAACGTATCCATGTTGTTGTTGGCATGCGGCATGTCGTGCATGGCGCACAGGCGCTGGCCGCGCCGCATGTCGCCGCACCACACAAGGAACACCGGCGCCGTCGCGATCCAGTCCATGGTGCCGATCCAGTCGGCGATCTGTTTGATGCGCGGTTTGTCGCGCATCACCACGACGGAAAACTGTTGCAGGTCCGATTTCGCCGGGGCGGACTGGGCGGCGGCCAGCAGCGCATCCAGCAGCGAATCCGGCACGTCCTGTTCGGTGTAACGGCGGGTCACCCGCCGGTCCAGCAGCGGGGCGATGGCGTCCGGGACTTCGGTTCCGGGTTGCTCGATGCCGAATCGGGCGTTCAGAAGCGCCTGGCTGTCTGCCATGGTCATGTCCTCCGCGTTGCTGATCCTCTGCCGCTACCCTTGCCGGAAGCGGCCGGACGCGCAAGGTTCGCCCCAACGCCAACCGGAGGAGAAACCATCCATGCCCGCGTCCTATGCCAATCACCGAGCACAGTTGAAGGCTATTTTGATCGGGTGGGGGATGCCGGAGGATAACGCCGACACAACGGCTGAAATCCTGTCCTGGTCGGACCTGCATGGCGTGGACAGCCATGGCATTTCGATGATCCCGGGCTATGACGGGCTGCGGAAATCCGGGCGGGCGAAGATGGATGCGCGCCCGAAGATCGTGCGGGAGACGCCGGTGTCGGCGGTGGTGGATGGCGGCGGCGGGTTGGGGCATGTGCCGGCCCATTTCGCGATGTCCACGGCGATCGCCAAGGCAAAGACGGCGGGGATGGCGGCGGCGGTGGTGCACAGTTCGGCGCATTTCGGCGCGGCCGGGTTCTATTCGCTGATGGCGGCGAAGGCCGGGCTGATCGGGATGTCCTGCACATCCGCCTCCGGCATTCAGGTTGCGCCGACGTTTGGCAGGCAGGCCAGGCTGGGCACCGATCCGTGGTCGTTTGCCGCGCCCAGCGCCGATGGGGTTCCGTTCCTGCTGGATATGGCGACGACCACGGTGGCAGCGGGCCGGGTTCGCAACAAGGCCAACGAGAACCTGCCGGCCCCGGATGGCTGGGTTCTGGATTCCGAGGGCCGGCCGTCGAACGACCCGCTGGTGGCGAAAGAGAAGGGCGGATTTCTGACCTCGCTGGGCGGGTCGCCGGAGAATTCCAGCTACAAAGGCTATGGGCTGGCGGTGATGGTGAACATCCTGGCGTCCTGCCTGTCCGGGGCTACGCTGATCACCGATCCGATGCACACCAGGAAACCGGTGGGGATGGATATCGGGCACTTCTTCATGGCGATCGACCCCTCGATTTTCCGCGAATCGGACGATTTCCAAACCGACGTCACCACGTTCCTCGGCGCGCTGCGCGGCACGGCGCCCGTCGATCCGGCCCGCCCGGTGATGGTCGCCGGGGACCCGCAATGGAAATATGCCGAGGTTCGGATGCGCGATGGCATTCCGGTGGGTCCGGGGCTGCTGAACCAGGTTCGCCAGATCGCACAGGCGGCGGCGGCGCCCTGGTTGCTGGACTGATCCGGCGGTTTATCGGTACCGGGTGCGCCGGCCGGCCATTCGGCACCGGGCGCCGCGGACAACGGATTTGACGCCGGCGAGACGCCACTATATCGGACTTGCCATACAAGGGAGAACGCCATGGATCTGAATTTCACGCCGGAGGAAATCGCCTTCCGCGACGAGGCGCGTCATTTCTTCCGCACCGCCATTCCCCAGTCCATCCGCGACAAGGTCGCGGAGGGCGAGGGCCTGACCCGCGACGACATGATCAACGCCCAGCGCATCCTGAATGCCAAGGGTTGGTGCACGGTCAACTGGCCGGTGGAATGGGGCGGCAAGGACTGGACCCCCGTCCAGGTCTATCTCTACCAGGACGAGATGCAGCAGGCGAACTGCCCGACGCCGATCGCCTTCAACGTCTCCATGGTCGGGCCGGTCATCGCCCAGTTCGGCAGCCAGGAGATCAAGGAGCGCTTTCTGCCGGCCACCGCCAATGCCGACATCTTCTGGTGCCAGGGGTTCTCCGAACCCGGCTCCGGTTCCGATCTGGCCTCCTTGCGCACCAAGGCGGAGAAGAAGGGCGACAAATACATCGTCAACGGCCAGAAAATCTGGACCACGCTGGCGCAATACGCCGACTGGATTTTCTGCCTGGTCCGCACCGATCCGACCGCCAAGGCGCAGGAGGGGATTTCCTTCCTGCTGATCGACATGAAGACCCCCGGCATCACCGTCCGCCCGATCATCACCATCGACGGCGGCCGTGAGGTGAACGAAGTGTTCTTCGACAACGTCGAAGTTCCGGTCGAGAATTTGGTGGGGCAAGAGAACAAGGGCTGGGACTATGCCAAGTTCCTGCTGGGCAATGAGCGGACCGGCATCGCCCGCGTCGGTGCTTCCAAGGCCAAGATCGCCCGCATCAAGGAGCTTGCGGCGCTGGAGTTCTCCGGCGAGCGCCCGCTGATCGAAAGCCCACGCTTCCAGGAAAAGCTGGCGGCGGTCGAAGTGGAGCTGAAGGCGCTGGAAATGACCCAGCTTCGGGTGGTGTCCGACGAACGCAAGCTGGCGAAGGGGCGGCAAAACCCCGCGTCCTCGATCCTGAAGCTGAAGGGGTCGGTGATCCAGCAGCAACTGACGGACCTGCTGATGGAGGTCGTCGGCCCATACGTGATGCCGTATCAGCGCGATTTCGAAGGCAATAACGAGCCCATCATCGGGCCGGATTATGCTTCGGAGGCGGCGCCGATGTATTTCAACTACCGTAAGGTCTCGATCTACGGCGGGTCGAACGAAATCCAGCGGAACATCATCGCGAAAGCCATTCTGGGCCTGTAGGCACGCCTGTTCGCGTCCGAACCGTCCAAGCGCAGAAATACGAGGAAACCATGGATTTCGATCTCTCCGAAGACCAGCGGCTGTTGAAAGACAGCGTCGATCGTCTGGTGGCCGATCAGTATCAATTCGAGCAGCGCAAGAAATACATGCGCGAACCCGCCGGCTACAGCGCCGCGATGTGGGACCAGATTACCGAAATGGGCCTGCTGGGCCTGCCGTTTGAGGAAACCCTGGGCGGCTTCGGCGGCGGTCCGGTCGAAACCGCGATCGTGATGGACGCATTCGGACGCGGTCTGGTGCTGGAGCCATATTTCGCCACGGTCGTCCTGGGTGGCGGGCTGTTGCGCCGGGCGGCTTCGGCGTCCGTGCTGGGGGCGCTGGCGCCGAAGGTCGCGGCCGGCAAGCTGAAGCTGG
>JAKBCJ010000528.1 GCA_021807975.1 Pseudomonadota bacterium
GATCGCGCTGTGTCCTGGCTTTAGATACGGCGCCAGAACGCCATGGCGGGCCACCCCGACCGCCTGCATCATGCGGTCGGAACCGATGACGATCATATGCTCCGCGTCCGCCAGCGGAACGCCCTGATCGCCCAGCGCGCCGGAGGCATAGGCGGCCATTGCCTGCACGATATTGCCGACAAAAGTGCGATCCTGTGGGCGGTTCGGATTGGGCGCGAAGCCCGGCGCCTCATCGCAGCACCACACGATCACATCGGCCGCGCGCTCGATCTCCGGCACCTTGTAGCGGTCGCGCAGCGCCTTGTAGCCGGCGAAGTAGATCACTTTGGACCCGGCCTCGCGGGTCGCGGCACCGATGGAAAACAGCACCGCATTGCCCAGCCCGCCGCCCACCAGGGCGACGGTGGTGTTGGGGTGGATTTCGGTCGGCGTGCCGGTCGGGCCCATCAGGATTACCTGCTCCCCCGGGGTCAGCATGGCGCACAGATCGGAACTGCCGCCCATTTCCAGCGCGATGACACTGACCAGACCAGCTTCCGGGTCGGTCCAGGCGCCGGTCATCGCAAGGCCTTCCATGTTCAGCAGGGTGCGGCCGATGCCGGCTTCGTCGTCATGCGCGGCGAGGACCTCGAAATTCTGCAACCGGTAAAACTGCCCCGGACGGAATGCCCTGGCCGCCGCCGGCGCGCGGATCACCACCTCGACAATGGTCGGGGTCAGCCGGTTGACCGCATGCACCGTCGCGGTCAGCGTATCGCGCGCGGCGGCGATCAGCTCCGGCCCGGATACCGACGTCGCCGGCAGAGCAGCCAGCGCGCGCGAGACAACCGGATAGCCGCGCTTGGCCCCGCCCATCGCCTTGACGACGTTGCCGAAGAAGCTGGGATGCAGGTCGCCGAAGAAGCTGATGAAGCGGCCGTTTTCCGCCCGGTGCATCAGCACATGGGCCTGATCGGGCTTCGACAGGCCACGGATCGGTTCGACCTTCTGGCCGTTTTCGTCCACCGCCTGGAAGTAGCGGCCGTCCAGTTGGATGCGATGATCCTCGCGCGCCAGCACGGTGTTGGGTTGGGTGCCGGCGGCAACCAGGATCGCCTTGGCGGGCAGGGTCGCTTCCGATCCATCGGCGTGTTTCACCCGCAATCCGGCGGCGTGGCCGAAACTGTCGGTTTCCACCGCGACCGGAGTCAGGCCCTCGGCGAAGCGGACGGCTTCCTCCATCGCCTTGGCCACTTCCTCGTGGTTCAGCGTGTAGGACGGGCTGTCCACCAAGCGGCGGCGATAGGCGACGGTGGCTCCGCCCCAACTGTCCAGCAGGGCTGCCAGGCGGGGCGTGCGCCCTTCGGCCGCGGCGGCGTCGCGTTCAGTTCGGATCGCGGCGGCGTGGGCCAGGAACTCGTCGGCGGTCAGGGCTTCTTCCGCTGTCCAGCGGGCACGCACCGCGGCATCCCCCTTGTCAGCGACCAGCGTTCGGTAACGCAGGGCGAACTTCTCCACCTGGCGGACGTAATAGGCCAGGCTTTCGGTCGCGGTATCGATGGCGGTCAGGCCGCCGCCGATCACAACCACTGGCATCCGAAGCTGCAAATTGGCGATGGACGACTGCTTCGCCGCCCCGGTCAGTTGCAGCGCCATCAGGAAGTCCGACGCCTGACGAACCCCGCGGGCGAGGCCGTTCGGGATGTCCAGCACGGTCGGCCTGCCGGCGCCCATGCACAACGCGATGTGGTCGAAACCCATCGCCCAGGCGTCGTCCATCGACAGTGTCGCGCCGCCGCCAAACCGGATCCCGCCGAAATGCGCGAACTGGGCACGCCGCTCCAGGAGCAGGCGCACCAGCTTCAGGTAGTTCTTGTTCCAGCGCACGGTGATGCCGTACTCGGCCACGCCGCCGAATCCGGCCATCACGCGGTCGTCCAGATTCTCGAACACCGTCTGGACATCGCGCACGGGGGCGGAGACATCGAAAGTCAGCGGCTCGATCTTCAATCCGTCCACCGCGACGATGGTGTGGCCGTCGTTCATCAGGTGATGCGCCAGGGTGAACCCGGCCGGGCCGAGGCCGACGATCAGCACTTTCCGGCCGCTGTCGGGGCGGGGCAGCGGGCGGCGGATATCCAGCGGGTTCCAGCGCGTGAGAAGGGCGTAGATCTCGAAGCCCCAGGGCAGCGCCAGCACGTCCTTCAGGATGGAGGTCTCGGCCTGCGGAATATCGACCGCTTCCTGCTTCTGATAGATGCAGGCCTTCATGCAGTCATTGCAGATGCGGTGGCCGGTCGCGGCCATCATCGGGTTGTCGATGGCGATAGTGGCAAAGGCGCCCAGCACATGGCCGGCGGCGCGCAGCGTGTGCATTTCCGAGATTTTCTCGTCCAGCGGACAGCCGGCGAGGGTGACCCCGAACACCGATTTCTGGAACTGACCGGTCTTGCGGTCCTTCAGGCCCTGGCTGCACGAGTCCTTACCCTGCGTGTGGCACCAGATGCAGTAGTTGATCTGATCCAGTGCCTGCTGGGTGTTCATGCCTTCGTCGGTCAGGGCGAAGCCCTCCCGGTGCCGCCAGTCGTGTTCTGGCAGGCGGAGCATGGTAACGCCGTCGCGCTCGATGGTCTCGACCGGCACCAGATGCTGGGGATCGACGCGGTGCGCGACGCGGAACAGCGTGCCGCCCCGGTGGTATTCCTTGCCCTGTGGGGTCAGGGTTGCCCAGGCGGCATAGCGCAGGGCCTCGTCGTCGGTTTCGTTGGCGGTGGCATAGGTGGCGAAGGATCGTTCGGTCAGTTTGCCGCCGATGCGGGCTTCCAACGCCGAGCGCAGGGCGGTGGCGTCGAAGCTGGAGGGATCGGGGTATTTTTTCACGGCCTGGCGTTGGACGAACAGCCGCTTGCAGGCGTGGATCGGGTCCAGTGCCAGGGTTTCCCGCAGCAGCACTTCGGTTTCCGCCTGGATGCCGAACAATTCCGCCACGAATGCGTCCAGGGATGGACCCAGCGCGACGACGAGATCGGATGCCTCGCGCCCGGTCAGGGCGTCGGGTTCGGCGCGGGCGGCCAGCAGGCGCTGGTGCAGGGCTGGATCCTGGCCGGCCAGCGATTCCAGGAATTGCTTGTCCAGCCGGATCAGGCCATCGCGGCTATTCAACGCGTCGAACGTGAAGCCAAGACCCGGGCACTCGGTGACGGTCACTTGCGGTATCACTTTCCTTGTCGGGCAAAGCCCGGAAAACCGTGGTGCGGATGCCACAGGCGGCGGGTTCGGGCAACCATCATGTCGTGCGC
>JAKBCJ010000529.1 GCA_021807975.1 Pseudomonadota bacterium
AATCCGACGCAGGTCACGGCTTATGCCGGGGGTGGAGGCAGTATCCACGACACCACCCCCGGCATCGGTACCTATATAGAGTCCGTTATCTCGCTCGGGCTCAACATCGCGGCGGCGGTCAGCGGGCAGGCGTATCTCTATTTCGCCGCGGCGGCGGTGGATGCGGCCCGGTCGGGGCAGGCATTTTCTAACGGGCAGGACTTGCAGGGGTTGCTGACGCTGGCGCAGGCGGTGGCCGCGGGGATTACCGGGGGCGCTGGCGAGACCGCGCCGGGGACTCCGGCGCCGGTTTCCGCGCAGGTGCTGAACGCGGCGGCACAGGGTGTGGGCGGTGTGTATGGCGCCGTGCAGTCGGCCGCGAACGGCAATGCGGCGGGCATCCTGGCCGGCGCGTTGGAGGCTGCGGCGGCCGGGGCGGCGGGGATCGGGCTGTCTTATGGCGGTCAGACGCAGACGGCGCTGAACCTGATTTCGGCGGCGTTGGGGTCGGCCGGGATCGCCACCAACATGGCGAGCGACTTCGCCAGCGGCAATCTGGGACAGGGGCTGCTGGATAGTTTGAACCTGTTTCTGCCGGCGGTGGCGCAGGCGTTTGCTAATACTCAAAGCAACCAGTCCGCCCTGCGGATGAATTCGGCCACTTTCCAGGCGGCGTCAGCGAACCCGGCCTCTTATGTTAGTATTCCAGATTTCGGAGGCATCGTCGCAGCGGCTGAGAATGCGCCAACGATCCTAACGAGTGGCATCGGGTCCTCCGGGGTCACAGAGACTGTCGTGCCGGTGGCCGCGGGGGACCTGACCAACGTTGACGCTTCCAGCGGCGGCACGGGTGCGGTCGTGACGCAGAGTGGACAGACCTATGTAGTGGCCGCTACTCCGACAAACTCGGGAGACACGATTCAGGCCGTGCTATCAGGCATGGCTAGCGATCTTATGTCGTTCTTGGCGTATATCAACCCGATCAGTCCGGTCGAGGCTGCGACACCGCAGAGCGTTCCGGCAACAAGTGCAACCGCAAGCCCAGGGATTGTGACTTATACAAACAGTGACGGATCACAGACCATTAACACGGGCGGAAGCGCGGCTTGGCGCGATAACAATCCAGGCAATATGATTGCGGGGGCGGGAGCCTATCAGCCAATTGGGATGAACCTCTACGTTCCGGGAACTGCTGCCATCTTCCCTGATTTTCAGACCGGGTGGAACGCGTTGATTGCGAACCTTCAAACTGCAAAGTATGGGATTCTGTCTGTCCAGGATGCCATAAACGCGTGGGTGGGTAACGGTGTTCAAGGCAGCAATCCCCCTTTATACGTTAGTCACGTGGTATCGTGGACGGGCCTTAGTCCCAATACGGTTTTGAACACGCTCACGCCAACCCAGTTGAACTCGCTTGGCAGCGCGATCATGCGCCAGGAGGGATATATTCCCGGAACGGTCATACTTCATGCGCCATGAGGATCCGATGTCACCTCGCTTCATTCTCGCCCTCGCTCTGGCTTTGTCACATGTCGGGCTTTGCAGCGCTGCGACTTGTAGTGTTCCCGTGCCGCGTGATGGCGCCACGTTGGAGATATCTGGAGTACTGCACGGCGTTGCGGAGTGGGGACCACCGAACTTCGGCGAGCACCCGGAAACCGATTCGCGCTGGACCGCCTGGATCATCGATCTTCCGACACCGCTAACCATTGCCGGCGGCGTGACGGTTCGGGGGAAGCTGTGGCAAACGGTTTCGCAGATACAGATCAAAATGCTGGCGCACGTGCACGAAGGGTCCGACAACGCATTGCTTTCACCCTATGAAGGCAAGTTGATCATTGTCACTGGAAAGCTTTTCAGTGCCACAGTCATGTCGGATGTTACGCCTGAAGAAATCGACGGTGAACACGTCCGACTTGCGGATCAAGCCACCTGTCGGGTACTTGATTCGGCCGGACTTCGCGACACGGTCCATTATCTTAGGTGATCGGTTCGACCCGTCTTATGTGTAGTCCAACGCGGCTGCCGCTTAAATCCGGGTGCTCACAGTTGTTCAAGCGATTCATGTGGCAGGTAAGGTGAGAGTGCCGGCTTCGCGCTCCGATCGCAGTGTTCTCGGTTGATTTAGCCTCTGGCACGGAGACCGAGTTGGCCGAGCTTCCGGTGCTGGAAACGACGGCTAATGGGGTCAACCTGGGGCTGCGACTGGCGGATGGGACGCAGGTGCGGTTCGCCTCCACCGCCCGGCTGGCCGATTTCCTGTATGCAACTGCCGTGCAGCAGATGCAGGCGACGTCGTTCGTGACCGACAACTTCAAACTGGATGTCCAGTGGCTGACCACGGTCGATCAACCGCTGCTGAACGAGGCGGTCGGATGGAACGAACATGCGACGGCGCTGCGGGCCTTGGGCGGGGCGAATTACGACCAACAGGCGGTGGAAGCCAACACCATGGCCAGCCCGGGCTGCAAATCGCGGCGATGCCCCCGGCCAGCCGGCAGAACCTGACGGTGACGATCGCCAATCCGGTTGCCGGCAATCCGACGCAGGTCACGGCTTATGCCGGGGGTGGAGGCAGTATCCACGACACCACCCCCGGCATCGGTACCTATATAGAGTCCGTCATCTCGCTCGGGCTCAACATCGCCGCGGCGGTCAGCGGGCAGAGGTATTGAGGGGATCCCGGACGCTGGACAGGCAGCTAAGAAAGAGTCCCCTCATGGAACGGCCAATTGCGCGCATCTGTTCGCGCTCTTGACCCGGCGCGGCGTGCCACAGACAGACAACGTCTCCGAACGTCATCTCCGGTCCAGAATGATCTTCCGAAAAGCGACCAACGGGTTCCGCTGCGAGTGGGGCCAGTTACCGGTCATCGCTCACCTGCAGAAACTGGAAAATCCTATCCAGGCTTGAATCGTATTTCGATAAGCCCCTGGCCGGGCGCGCCGGATCGGGTAATCCTGGAACAGGTTCACCCATTTCATGAAAGACGTGATTCCGGCGTTCAAAGACCAGACACCGGATGCGAAGCAGCCGGCGCTGACGAAATAAAGCGATCCGGAACGCCCGGCGGGCGCGATCGTCACCGGTAAAACAGCCGGTGACGATCGAACGTCTATCGGAACAGGAACTCCTTGTAACCGCCCTTGGCGACCGCGTCTGTGGTCCGCCGGAAATGCACGCCGTTGCCGTTGTAGCCAAGAACGCGGCGCACGGTTCGCCCGTCCACGTTGCGGTTCACGCCGGTCTGCCAGGAATCCACCTTCGACGACAGCAGCGGTTCGGCGGCCTCGA